>JAEZMP010000071.1 GCA_023442215.1 Pseudomonadota bacterium | reverse complement strand
GCCTCACACGCTGGCCGCGTGCCGATCCTCGCCGTCCACCGCCACGCGGTCGCGGCCGGCCGCCTTGGCGGCATAGAGCGCTTCGTCCGCGCGCGTCACCACCGCCTCGAAATCCGCGTCGCCGGTGCGCGCGAATGCGAGCCCGATGCTCACCGTCACCGGGATCGGCCCGCCTTCGGTCGTCACCGGCGTCCGCGCGATGTGGTCGCGCAGCCGTTCCGCGAGCGCCCGCGCCTCCGCCGGCCCGGCATCGTCGAGCAGGGCCACGAACTCCTCGCCGCCGAAGCGGGCGACATGGTCGCCCTCACGCAGCCCCTGCCGGATCGCCTGGCCGACGAACTGGATGACGCGGTCGCCGCAGGCATGGCCATGGCTGTCGTTGATGCGCTTGAACAGGTCCACGTCGATCATCAGCACCGCCGGCCGGCGTTCCGGGCCCGCCGCCGCCATCGCCGCCTCGCCGAGCGGCATCAGGCCGCGCCGGTTCAGCAGCCCGGTCAGCGCGTCGGTCTCCGCGAGGCGCTTCAGGCGGCCGAGATTCTCGTCGACGTCGCGGCGATAGTCCTCGTTCTGCCGCGCCTGCTGGGTCACCTCGGTCTCCAGCCGCACCACCTCTTCCAGCGCCTCGTGCTCCGCGCGCTGCGCGATGCCGAGGCGCCACAGCAGCGAGCGCACGGCGTCCGAGAGCTTCAGCACGTCGCGCGAGCCGCCATGTCGGCGCACGGTGGTCACGTCCGGGTTCTGCCCGATCAGGTCGATATCGTCGCTGAGCGCCTCCATCGGCCGCAGCGCGCTGCCGCACAGCCGCCACGCGAGCACGACCCCGGCGACGGCGGCGGCAAGCCCGGCGGCCAGGATGGTGAAGAACAGCACGTCGGCCGGCGCCAGCGCCGAGCTCACCGGCCGGCGCGCCATGACGATCCAGCCGAGCCCGGGATAGGCGCCGAGGCCGGTCGTGCTGACGAGGCCGCTGACATAGCCGCTGCCATCGAACACCGGAAGGCCGCCACTGCCCTGAACCTTCGAAACCAAGGCCGGGTTCAGGGACGCGGTCTCCGGCCCGATCAGCACCTTGCCGTCCCGCCCGAACACGAGGAGTTCGAGATCCGGCGAACCGCGCTGTTCGAGAAGAAGGCTGCGGCGAACCTCGTCGGCCCACCGCCAGCTCAGGTGCGCGCCGAGCACACCCTCCAGCACGTCGTGCGGTCCGTAGACCGGCACGGCCACGTCCACGAAGCGGAAAGGTGCCTGGTCGGCAGACGTTCGCAGCAGCTTGTCGAGCAGCTTGGCATCGTGCACGTCCTCGACGGTGGCGCCCTTCAGGCCATGCTGGAACCAGGGGCGCTGCGAAACCGACACGCCCTCCAGCAGCCCGCCGGTCGCCGCCTTGACGGTTCCGTTGGGCGTCGCGAACCCGATCCAGGTGTAGATCGGCAGCGTCTTCTGCAACTGCCTGAGCACGCCGCGGATGTTGCCGACATCGCCTCTCCAGATCGGACGCAGCGGCTCGAGGCTCGCGATGTTCCCGATCTCGCGGAAGCGTTCGAACATGTGCTGGTCGAGGCGATAGGCCATGGCCCGCGCGACGGAGACGAGGGAATCCTCGGTTTCGCGCACCACCTGCCGCTTCGCCAGCACGGCCGCTGTCGTCGCCACCGCCGCGACGGTGACGATACACAGCACTCCGGCAAGGATCGTCAGCTGGGACCGGATCGAGGCCCGGTCCCGCAGGTTCCTCAATCGAGTCAGGCCCACGCCGCCGCCTCCGGATCACCCATACGCCTTCGCATCGTACCGTGACCGGCCGGCAGCGGAAGCAACCCGTGCCTGTATCCTGAAGAAGGGCACCGACCCGGAGGCGAGCCCCCGCTCAGAACCGGAGCGTGAACACGCCCCGCACGCTGTTGTCCTGCAGGTTGGAGGAGAACGCGCCGTTATAGCTGACGCCGAGGGTTGCATTGGGCGCGACGGCAACGTCGAGCCCGGCGCCGATCTGCAGGGTATCGCGCGAAACCGGCACCCCGTTCACCGCGAACGGCACGCCGGTGCCGGCGAAGGCGAGCGTCGCGGTCGGGTCGACATCGCCGAAGGCGTGCTGCCACGCCACCGAGCCGCGCACCGCCGCCGGCATGTCGAACATCCGGAAATCGGTCGAGAGCCGGATGCCGAGGGTGCTGAACGTGGTGTTCATGCTTTCGCTGTCCGCAGACAACGCCGCAAGCGTCCCCGTTTCCGTGAAGGAATCCGTCTGCAGGTTGACATAGGCGAGCCCGGCGAACGGCTCGACCGCGACCTTGCCGAACCCCATCTTGTAGCCGGCCTCGGCGAACACCTGCGCGGTGCGGGCGTCGTAGCTGCCGTCCGCCGCGCCGGTTAGGCCGGGCAGCTCCACGTAGCGGTTGTTGTCGACCGACTGCCAGGCATAGGAAGCGCCGAACCTCAGGCCGAGATCGCCCGGTCCGAGCTTGCGGAAGGTCGTGCCGCCATAGAGCGACAGGCTGTAGCTGTCGATCGAGCCGGAGGTGACGGCGCCGTTGGCGCTGAACGAGGTGTAGCCGTAGCCGAACGCCGCACCGAGCAGGCTGTCGCTGCCGATCATGCGATCGTAGCCGGTGACGAACCCGCCGGTGGAACGCTGCACGGATGCGGCCTCGTCGCCGCTGAAGCGGCCCCAGGAGCCGTAGGCCTCGGCCCACAATCCGTTCGGCGCCGCGAGGCTCGTCGCGGAGGGAACCGCGCCCGCCGTGCCCGTCGTTTCCGGATCGGCCGCCGCCTGCGCCGCCCCCGTCTGGGCGGGCGCGGGCGTGCCTGCGGAAAGGGTGGCGCGGACATGGCCGATCACCGCGTCGCGCACGAAGCGGGAATCCTCCACCATCACCGATTGCAGGCTTGCATAAGTCTCGCCGGAGAGCGAGTTGAGCGCCAGCGGCACGTTGGCGGCGGTCAGCTGCTCCACCGCATCGAACACGGCATTACCGGTGCCGAGCGTCGCGATGGCGTTGGCGACGCTGGCCTGGTTCGCCGTGCGCGCGTAGGCGGCGAACGGCACGGTGTTGCGCGAGAGCGAAAGCAGCACGCTGGTCGGCTCGTAGAGCAGCTCCGGCGTCAGGAACGCATAGTTGGACGTGACCTCCGAGAACTGGCCGCTCACCCCGCCGTCGGCGGTGATGATGGTGTAGGTCGTCCGCCGTCCGTAGGCGGACCCGCTGTCGAGCGCCACCACCTGCACCGCCGTGCCGTTGGCGATCGTCACCGCGCCGCGCGCGGCGATGAGGTCGCCGGTGCCGTCCGCCATCACCTCGACGCGATAGACCGATCCCGCGCCGAACGCGGCATTGCCGTTGATCGTGAGCGTGCCCGGCGAATTGCCGGGCGAGACGATGCCGCCGGCGAGCACGAGCCCGCCGATGGTGCCGTTGCCGCCGATGATCGCCGGCGTCCCGTCGGCCGCCGTCCCGACCGTCACCACCGAGTTCGCCAGCGAGCCGTTCACCTTCAGCGTACCGCCGGTCACCGTGGTCGGGCCGGTGAAGCCCGGGCTGTCGCCGGTGAGGTCGAGCACGCCGCCGCCGGTCTTGATGAAGCCGGAGCTTCCCTCCAGCACGCCGCCGAAGGTGGTGTCCGTGCTCTGGTCGACGGTGAGCGTGCCGGCGCCGAGGCGGATGGTGCCGCCGCTGCCGGAGAGGTAGGCGACCGTCTGGTTGGAATCGCCGAGATCGATCACGCCGCCGTCTGCGGCGAGGCCCGTCGAGGGATTGAGCGTTCCGGTCAGCCTCAGCGTGCCGCTCAGCACCGTGGTGGCGCCGCTGTAGCTGTTGTTGCCGGCGAGCTGCAGCGTGCCCGTGCCGGCCTGCACCACCCCGCCCGTGCCGCTGATGTCGCCGGCGAACACCACCTCGTCGGCGCGGTTGAAGGCAAGCGTGCCGTTGTCGACGACGTTGCCGGTGATGCTGCCCGTCGTGCCGCCGGCGCCGAGCTGCAGCGTCCCGCCGGCGATGGTCGTGCCGCCGGAATAGGTGTTCTCGGCCGTCAGCACCAGCGTGCCCGGTCCGGTCTGGACGAGGCCGCCGGTCCCGGTCACCGGTGCGGCGAGCGTCAGGCTGGTGCCGGAGGCGGGCGCGAACGTGCCGCCGCCGGTCGCGAGCGTGACCGCCCGCGCCGTCTGGAAGCTCGCCGTCGTCGCCAGCGTGCCGCCGTTGAAGGCGAGCGCTCCGCCCGCCGCGCCGAGATTGGCATCGGCCGCGACCGAAAGCGTGCCGGCGTTGAGGAAGGTGCCGCCGGCGTAGCTGTTCGCGCCACCGAGCACGGTGGTGCCGGCCCCGGACTGGGTGACGGACCCCGTGCCCGAGATCGCGCCGGCGAGCGTCGTCGTGCCGGACGTCGCACCGAACGCCAGCGCCCCGTTGTTGGTGATGGCACCGGCCAGGGTGCCGGCGGCGCTGCCGTCGCCGAGCTGCAGCGTGCCGGCGGCGATGGTGGTGCCGCCGGTGAAGCTGTTGGCGCCGGTCAGCACCAGCGTTCCGGCTCCGGCCTTGGTCAGGCTGCCGCTGCCGGTGATGGCGCCGGCGAAGCTGATGGTGTCGGCGCGGTCGAACACGAGCGCGCCGCTGTTGGCCACCGCGCCCGACAGCGTGCCCGCCGTGCCGCCGTTGCCGACCTGCAGGGTCGCGCCGGCGGCGATCGTGGTGCCGCCGGTGAAGCCGTTCGTTCCGGTCAGGATCAGCGTGCCCGGCCCGGCCGCGGTAAGTGCCCCCCCGCCGGAGATCGCGCCGGCCACCGTCAGCGCCGTCCCGGCGGCCGGCGCGAAGGTGCCGGCGCCGACGAGCGAAACCGCCCGCGCGGTGGTGAACGAGGCGGTGGTCGCGAGCGTGCCGCCGTTAAACGTGATCCCGCCCGCGGCGGCACCGAGATTGGCGTCCGCGCCCACCTGCAGCGTGCCGCCCGCGATGGTGGTTCCGCCGGCATAGGTGTTGGTGCCGGCCAGCACCAGCGTGCCCGCATCCGTCTTGGTCAGGCCGTCGCTGCCGGCCACCGTGGTGGAGATGGTCGCCGTCACGCCCTGGTCGACCCGCACGAACGGCGTCCCGCCGCCCGATTGCGCCACCAGCGTCAGCATCCCGGCTCCGGTGATCTGGTAGCCGTTGGTGGAGAACTGCAGCCCCGAAGCGCTCTGGGCGCCGGGAAGGTCGACCGTGCCGGCGTTGCCGGTGAAGATCGCGGTGCCCCCGCTGATCCAGCTCTGCGGAACGGTGCCGTTGACGTTGGTCCAGTTGGCGGAGGAACCCCAGGTCCCGTTGCCGCCGACGATGACGCCGCTGCCCGGCGTGCCGGCGCCGTTCCACCACTGGGTCGAGGCGCCGCTTGCCACGACGACGAGGTTCACCTGGCCCGCCACAGCGGTCTGGATCACGCTCGACGACAGGTCGGGCGGCGCGTCGGTCAGGGTCAGGCCGCCGGCATTCGTCAGCGTGCCGCCATAGTTGATCAGGCGGTAGCTGCCCGGCAGGAAGGCACCCCCGCCATTGACCGTGAGCGTGCCGCCGTTGAGCGCGAGGTCGCCGCTGACGTTGACGAGATCGTTCTCGCTCCCGCCTTCCACATTCGGCTGGGCGAGGTCGAACGCGAGGTTCGCGCCGCTTCCGACCGCAAGCGAGCCGGCGATCGTGAGCGTGCCCGCGGCACCGCTCGCGCCCGGCGAGAGCGTGGCGCCGCCCGCCAGCGTCACGGCGGCGGCGATCATGCCCGAACCGCCGAGGGTGCCGCCGTTCACCGCGACCGTCGTCGCCAGCAGCGTGCCCTCGACGAGGAGGGAACCGGCGGACACCGTGGCCGACGTCACGGCCGACATGCCGGACGCATTGGTGAGCATCAGGCTGCCGGTGCCGGTCTTGACGAAGCCGCCGCCGCTCAAGGCGCTGAAGGTGCCGGCGAACATGTTGGCGGCGTTGCTGCCGCCGAGCGTCAGGATGTTCGTGCCGAGCGTCACGGCGCCTGAGCCGTTGAGCCCGGCGATGGTCTGGTCGAAGCCGCCGAGGTCGAGCGTCCCGCCGGGTCCGAGATAGACGCTGCTCGCCGCCGAAAGCGCCCCGGTCGCGCCGCCGGCAAGCGTGCCGGCGAGGACCGAGGTGGCGCCGCTGTAGCTGTTCGCGCCGGAGAGGGTGGTCGTTCCCGTTCCGGCCTGGGTCACGTTGCCGCTGCCGCTGATCGCGCCGGCGAAGCTCACCGCGTCGGAGCGGGCGAACGAGAGCGTGCCGGATGTCGAGACATCGCCCGAAAGGCTGCCGTCGGTCGCGCCGTCACCGACCTGGAGCACGGCGCCGGCCGCGATCGTGGTGCCGCCGGTATGGCTCGCGGCGCCGGAGAGGGTGATCACCCCGCTGCCGGAGATCGTCAGCGAACCCGTGCCGGTCATCGTGCCGGCATAGGTACCGCCCGTCGATTGCGCGAAGGTCACGTTGGCGTTGTTGAGGATATCGCCCTGAAGGCTCACCGTCGTGCCGCTCAGCACGCCGGCCGAAACCGTGGTGCCGCCGGTATAGCTGTTGGTGCCCGTCAGCGTCAGCGTGCCGCTGCCGGCCTGCTCGAACGCGCCTGACCCGGAGATCGCCCCGGCGAAGGTCGCCGCATCGGAGCGGCCGAATACCAGCGCCGTGCCGCTCGCGAGCGTCACCGGGCCGGCGAGGCTGCCGCCGTCGCCGATCTGGAGGATGCCGCCATCGACGGAGGTGCCGCCGGTCTGGCTGTTCGCTCCCGTCAGGATCAGGGTGCCCGCGCCGGTCTTCTGCAGCACGCCGGCGCCGCTCACCGCGCC
>JAEZMP010000041.1 GCA_023442215.1 Pseudomonadota bacterium | reverse complement strand
GGATGCAGGTGGCCGGCGATCTCGCCGGGCGCGGCGCCGGACATCGGCTCGTGGCGGAAGGTCAGGCCGCCGATCTCGGCCTCGGCGGCGACGGTGCCGCCGAGTGCAGAAGGCAGTTCCGGGTCGTGGTTTCCGGTGATCCAGAGCCAGTCTCGGCCGGCGGCGAGCGCGGCAAGGCGGGCGGCATCCGCCGGCTGCAGCCGCCCGGGGCCGTGGCGGTCGTGGAAGCTGTCGCCGAGCGCGATCACGCGGCGGGGGTCGAGCGCGTCCACGGCGTCGGCGAGGCGCGACAGCGTTGCGACGGTATCGTAAGGCGGCAGGAACTGTCGTCCCCGTGCGAACGACGATCCTTTCTCGAGGTGGAGATCGGCGACGACGAGGGTGCGGCGCTCTTCCCACCACAGCGCGCCGGAGCGATGCAGCGCCAGCCGCTCGCCGGCGACCGCCACCGGCGTCAGATCGATCGTGGCAAGGGCTGTCCCGTCGCTCACTCCATCGCCTCCCGGATCAGATCCTCGGCCTCCGCGAGAATGGTCTCGTCGGCATCGCCGCCGACCGGCACGCGGCCGATGTCGAGCAGCACCGGCACCGCCAGCGGAGAGACGCGATCCAGAGCCTTATGAACGATTCGCCCCTTCACGCGCGACAGCATTTCGCCGAGGCGGCGGATGTCGAGCAGGCCGTTGGCGGCGTCGGCGCGGGTCGCCTGCAGCAGGATGTGGTCGGGCTCGTGGCTGCGCAGCACGTCGTAGATCAGGTCGGTCGAGACGGTGACCTGCCGGCCGCTTTTCTCCTGGCCGGGATGGCGGCGGTCGATCATGCCCGCGATGAGCGCGCAGCCCCGGAACGAGCGCTTCAGGAGGAAGCTCTCGTCAAGCCACGCCTCTAGATCGTCGCCGAGCATGTCCTCGTCGAACAGCTCCGAGAGGCCCGGCCGGCCGGCGGCGGCCATGGCGCCGATATCGCCGATCGCCCAGAGCCCGATGGCGTAGTCGGTCGCGACGAAGCCGAGGGGGCGGGCGCCCGCGCGCTCCAGTCGCCGGGTCAGCAGCATTCCGAGCGTCTGGTGGGCCAGGCGACCCTCGAACGGATAGGCCACCATGTAGAAGCGGTTGCCCTCCGGGAAGGTCTCGACCAGCAACTGGTCGGGCCCGGGCAGCAGCGAGCGGCGCTGCTGCACGCCGAGCCAGTCCTGCACCTGCTCCGGCAGGCGCGCGATCCGCTGCGGCGAGGCGAGGATGGCGCGCACCTCCGCCGCGAGGAAGGTGGAAAGCGGGAACTTGCCGCCGGCATAGGCCGGCACCTTCGGCGTCTCGGCCTGGGTTCGGGTGACGAGGGCTTCCTGTTCGTGGACGGTCTCGAACCGCAGCGTCTCGCCGGCGAACAGGAACGTGTCGCCGGGCACCAGGTGCTCGATGAAGTATTCCTCGATCTCGCCGAGCACCCGTCCGCCCCGGCCGACGATGCCGGAGCGCTTGCGCGAGGTGAGCCGCACCTTCATCAGCGGCGCTTCGAGGATGGTGCCGACATTGAGGCGGTATTGCTGGGCGACGCGGGGATGGGCGACGCGCCATCGCCCGTCGATGCCCTTGCGGATCTTGGCGAATTGCTCGTAGCTGCGCAGCGCGTAGCCGCCGGTGGCCACGAACGCGATCACCTTCTCGAAGGTCTCGCGCGGCAGGCCGCGATAGGGCAGCGTCGAGGCGATCTCGCGATAGAGATCGTCGGCGAAGAACGGCCCGGCGCAGGCCATGCCGAGCACGTGCTGGGCGAGCACGTCGAGCGCGCCCGGCCGTAGCGGCGGCGTATCCTGCGCACCGAGATAGTTGGCATCGAGCGCGGCGCGGCACTCCATCACCTCGAAGCGGTTCGCCGGCACCAGAACGGCCTCGGACGGCTCGTCCATGCGGTGGTTGGAGCGGCCGATGCGCTGGGCGAGCCGGCTCGCGCCCTTCGGCGCGCCGACATGGATGACGAGGTCGACGTCGCCCCAATCGATGCCGAGATCGAGGGTCGAGGTGCAGACGACCGCCTTGAGCCGGTTCTGCGCCATCGCGGCTTCCACCTTGCGGCGGCGCTCGCGGTCGAGCGAGCCGTGATGCAGCGCGATCGGCAGCCCGTCCTCGTTGATGGTCCAGAGCGCGTGGAACACCGCCTCGGCCTGCGAGCGGGTGTTGACGAACACGAGCGTGGTGCGGTGGCGCGCGATCAGGCGGTAGATCTCGGGGAAGGCGTAGCGGGCCGAATGACCGGCCCACGGCACGTGCTCCTCGGTCTCCAGGATCGTGATGCGCGGCGGCGCGCCGCCCTTCACCGTCACGATCTCGGCAAGCGCCCGGGCGGCTTCGGGCTCCTCCGCCGCCGGCTCCTGCGGCACCAGCCAGGCGCGCAGCCCGTCGGGATCGGCGACGGTGGCGGAGAGGCCAGTGATGCGCAGTCCCGGCGCGAGCCGGCGCAGGCGCGCGATGTCGAGGGCGAGCAGGTCGCCGCGCTTCGATGTCACCAGCGCGTGGAGTTCGTCGAGCACGAGCGCTTCGAGATCGCGGAAGAATGCGGCGGCGTCCGGCGAGGCGAGCAGAAGCGCGAGCTGCTCCGGCGTCGTCAGCAGGATGTCCGGCGGGGCATATTTCTGCCGCCGCCGCTTGTGGGGTGGCGTGTCGCCGGTGCGGGTCTCGACGGTGATGTCGAGGCCCATCTCGGCGATGGGCGTCTCCAGATTGCGGGCGATGTCGACGGCGAGCGCCTTGAGCGGCGAGACATAGAGCGTGTTGAGCCCGCGATGCGGCGGCCGCGGCTTCGGCCCGAGGCCCGGCAGCGGCGCCACGCGGTTCGACGGCGCGGCTACCGGCTCGCCGCGCTCGGCGATGGCGATCAGACTCGGCAGGAAACCGGCGAGAGTCTTGCCGGCCCCGGTCGGCGCGATCAGGAGCGCGGAGCGGCCGGCGCGGGCATGGGCGAGGAGGGCGAGCTGATGGGGTCGCGGCGACCATCCGCGGTCGGCGAACCACGAGGCGAAACGCGGCGGCAGCGCCGCACCGGGAGAGGCGGTGTCATGCTTCACGACACCGGTCTCTAGCATGGTTCAGGAACGAAAGGGGATCAAAACCTCGCCCGCTGCCGACGCCGCCCGTGACCGATTCAGGCGCGCATCGGGCGCCCGGCGGCGGAGTCCCGGCCGAGCATTCCCGCCACCGTCGCAACGATGCCGGCGGCATCGAGCCCGATGGCGGCATACATCGCCTCCGGCTTGTCGTGGTCGAGATAGCGGTCGGGCAGCTCCAGCGTGCGGACTTTGATGCGGCCGTCGAGGAGGCCGGCAGTGGCCATGAAATGCAGTACCTGCGAGCCGAATCCGCCGACCGAGCCTTCCTCGACCGTCACCAGCACCGCGTGATTCCGGGCGAGGCGGGCGACGAGGTCGGTGTCGAGCGGCTTGGCGAAGCGGGCATCGGCGACGGTGGTCGAAAGTCCGCGGCCCTCCAGTTCCTCCGCCGCGGCGAGGCATTCGCCGAGCCGGCCGCCGAACGACAGCAGCGCGACGGTCGTTCCTTCCCGCAGCACCCGCCCGCGGCCGATCTCCAGCACCGAGCCGCGCTCCGGCATCTCGACGCCGAGGCCCTCGCCGCGGGGATAGCGGAACGCGATCGGGCCTTCGTCGAACGCGGCGGCGGTCGCCACCATGTGGCGCAGCTCGGCCTCGTCGCCGGCCGCCATCACCACCATGCCCGGCAGGCAGGAGAGGAAGGCGATATCGAACGCGCCGGCGTGGGTGGCGCCGTCCGCGCCGACGAGGCCGGCGCGATCGATGGGGAAGCGCACCGGGAGACTCTGCAGCGCCACGTCGTGGGCGATCTGGTCGTAGCCGCGCTGGAGGAAGGTCGAGTAGATCGCGCAGAACGGCTTCATGCCGTCGGCTGCAAGGCCTGCCGCGAAGGTCACGGCGTGCTGTTCGGCGATGCCGACATCGAAGGTGCGCTTCGGAAAGGCCTGCCCGAACAGGTCGAGCCCGGTGCCGGAGGGCATCGCGGCGGTAATTGCCACCACGCGCTCGTCCCGGCCGGCCTCGTCGATCAGGCTGGTGGCGAACACCTTGGTATAGGAGGGGGCGTTGGCCTTCGGCTTCGCCTGCTCTCCGGTCACCACGTCGAAGCGGTTGACGCCGTGATATTTGTCCGACGCCTTCTCGGCCGGCGCGTAGCCCTTGCCCTTCTGGGTGACGACGTGGACCAGCACCGGCCCCTTCGCCGCATCGCGGACATTCTTGAGAACCGGCACGAGCTGCTCAAGATCGTGGCCGTCGACCGGGCCGACATAATAGAAGCCCAGTTCCTCGAACATCGTACCGCCCATGGCGAAGCCGCGGGCGAACTCCTCCGCCCGCGCCGCGCCGCGTTCCACGAACGGCGGCAGGTGGCGGACGAGGCCCTTCATCGCTTCGCGCAGCGACAGGTAGGTGCGGCCGGAGACGAGCCGGGCGAGATAGCCGCTCATCGCCCCGACGGGCGGCGCGATCGACATGTCGTTGTCGTTGAGGATGACGACGAGGCGCGAACCGAGCGCGCCGGCATTGTTCATGGCCTCGTAGGCCATGCCCGCCGACATCGCGCCGTCGCCGATCACGCAGACGACGGCGTTGTCCTCGCCCTTGAGGTCGCGGGCGACCGCGAAGCCGAGGCCGGCGGAGATCGAGGTGGAGGAATGGGCGGCGCCGAACGGGTCGTAATCGGATTCCGAGCGGCGGGTGAAGCCGGAAAGCCCTCCGGGCTGACGCAGCGTGCGGATGCGGTCGCGCCGGCCGGTGAGAATCTTGTGGGGATAGGCCTGGTGGCCGACATCCCAAATGACCTTGTCGTCCGGCGTGCGGAACACGTGATGCAGCGCGACCGTCAGCTCGACGACGCCGAGGCTCGCGCCGAGGTGCCCTCCGGTGACGGACACGGCCGAGATGGTTTCCTGCCGTACCTCGTCAGCGAGCTGCCGTAGGGCGGACTCCGGCAGCCGGCGGACGTCCTCGGGTGTGGCGACCCGGTCGAGCAGCGGGGTTTTGGTCGGAACGGTCACGGTCTGTCTCCGCGGAATGCGTCCCCGTCATAGGGCGAGGGCTTTGCCGGCCGCAAGGGGCGCCTTCTTCGCAACGCGGCCGGCCGGCATTCGCTCCCACGGGCATCGGATTTCATGGCCGGGACGAAATTCGCCGGCGGGCGGCCGCGAGAGGATGCGTCGTGGAATATGAATCTAATACACGACGATCGCGAGCGACAATTTTCTCCCGAGCGCCTTTTCGCCACGATTCCGTCCGTTCCGGGGCAGGCGGCATTCCGGCTAGGTTCGGACAGCAATTTGATCCGGAATCGTCGCACGCCGCGCGCTTGCCTCCTCGAGGGTGCCGGGACGGTTCAGCCCTGGGAGACATGACATGAAGACGATCCTGACCGCCGGCCTTCTGGCCGCCGGCTTCGCGTTCGCGATGGCGCCGGCCGGCGTCGCGCGCGCCGAGGAGCCGAGCTCCATCCTGAACGTCTCCTACGACATCTCCCGCGAACTCTATGCGGCGATCGACGCGGCCTGGCAGAAGAAATATGCCGCCGACACCGGCAAGACCATCGAGGTGAAGCAGTCCCACGCCGGCTCGTCCAAGCAGGCCCGCGCCATCCTCGAAGGGCTCGACGCCGACGTCGTCACCTTCAATCAGGTCACCGACGTCGACGTGCTGGTGAAGGGCGGCCTGATCGATGCCGACTGGAACAAGCGCCTTCCGAACAACGCCTCGCCCTACTATTCGCTGCCGGCCTTCCTCGTGCGCGCCGGCAACCCGAAGAACATCAAGAGCTGGGACGATCTCGTGCGCGACGACGTGCAGGTG
Organism: Pseudomonadota bacterium; assembly: GCA_023442215.1. Lineage (GTDB taxonomy): Bacteria > Pseudomonadota > Alphaproteobacteria > Rhizobiales > Segnochrobactraceae > Pseudoxanthobacter. The sequence goes on along the minus strand of JAEZMP010000041.1, from coordinate 11,934 downwards.
ATCTTCCCGAACCCGAAGACCTCCGGCAACGCGCGCTACACGGTGCTGGCCGCCGAAGCGTTCGCGCTGGAAAAGTTCGGCGGTGACAAGGAGAAGGTCAACGCCTTCATCGGCAAGCTGTTCGACAACGTTCCGGTGTTCGACACCGGCGGCCGTGCCGCGACACCACCTTCGTCGAGCGCGAGACCGGCGACGTGCTGGTGACCTTCGAGGCCGAGACCCGCGGCATTGCCAAGGAATACGGCACCGACAAGTTCGAGACCGTGGTACCGCCCGTCAGCATCCTCGCCGAGTTCCCGGTGTCCGTGGTCGACAAGGTCGTGGACAAGCGTGGCAGCCGCGCGATCTCCGAGAACTACCTGAACTATCTTTACAGCCCCGAAGGCCAGGAGATCCTCGCCACGTTCGGCAACCGCGTGCACGACAAGGGCGTGGTGGAGAAGTTCAAAGATCAGTTCCCCGACGTGCGCCTTCTGACGGTCGACGACGTGTTCGGCGGCTGGGCGAAGGTGTCGAAGGAAGAGTTCGGGCCCGGCGGTACGGTCGACCAGCTTCTTGCCGGCCGCTGATCGCGGAGCGCGGCCGGCACCCCGACCGGCCGCGCTTTCGCCGGGCTGGAGCGCCTTTCGAGCAGAGTCAGCCGCTCGGAAAGAAAGTGCTTCCATACCAGACTCTTGTGACGAGACCTTTATCTCCGGGTTGAGCCTGTCCTCGCCGTTCGGACCAAGGCGATCCGGACGGACAGGCTCTGGCTCATCAACAACGCATGATCGGGCGGAACTTCGCGCTCGCCTCCAGCCTTCATACCGGCCTGGGAGGGCCGGCGCGAAGGAGTTTCCGCATGGTGTCGAAGGATAAGTCTCTCTCCATAGGTTCGTTCCGGCCGGGGAAGCGCGGCGGGCAGGGGTCCGCTCTGGTCGCCGGGCTGGCTGCGGGGCTGGCCGCGACGGCAGCCGAGGGTCACCACGGCTGGTCGTGGGCGGAGGGCGAGCAGAGCGAACTCGCCGGTGTGATCGAGACGGTCTCGATGGCGCCGCCGCATCCGTCTCTGACGGTCCGCGCGGGTGACGGGGTGGTTTGGCAGGTCGACCTCGGCAATCCCCGCCAGACCGAGCGCTCCGGCTTCAGCGCGGAGAGCGCCGCAGCCGGCGACGCGGTGACCGTGCTCGGCAACCGCTCCCGCAAGGCCGGCGAGGCGCTGATGAAGGCCGTGCGCATCACCGTCGGCGGCGAGCGCTACGACATGTACCCGGAGCGGATCCGGGCGGACTGAGCGGCGGCGGACGGAAGCCATGGCCGTCGTCGAGTGGATCGCGGACTGGCCCGGCGCGGCGCTGCTGCGGTGCTCGGCGACGGCGTACCTGTTCGTCAATGCGGCCCACATTCTAGGGATCGGCCTTCTGGTGGGCGCGATCCTGCCGCTCGACTTGAGGCTTGCGGGCTGCTTCCGCGCCGTGCCGCTCGCCGCCATCGGCCCGTTCCTGTCGCGGGCGGCGGCGATCGGTCTGGCCGCGGCCATCCTGACGGGCTTGTGGCTCTTCAGTGTCCGGCCTGCCGACTATATCGGCAACGTGGCCTTTCTCGCGAAGATGGGCCTCCTCGTCCTCGCGCTCTGCAATGTCGGCCTGCAGCACATCGGGCCGGGTTATCGGACGGCGCTTGCCGGCGGTGTCGTGGGGCCGGCGACGAGGATCGGAGCCGGCATCTCGGCCTTCGTCTGGGTCGCGGTTCTCGTCGCCGGGCGCTGGATCGGGTTCGTGTGAGGCCGGCGGGACGCGGCGTTGCATTGGCACGGGTTGCGCATCGGCGGCGGGACCTGCAAAAGGCGTCGGCCGGAAGGCCGGTGAGTTGAGGAACACGTCATGCGGCAGTCTTCATGAGCGCGCAGCCGTCCGGTCGCGCGAAGCGACGGGTCAGAAGGCGCGTGCTGCCGGGCTTCGGCCTGTCGGTCGGCATCACCATCGCCTACTGCGCCCTCATCATCCTGCTGCCGCTGGCAGCGCTCGCCTGGAAGGCGGCCAGTCTCGGCCCGGTCGACTTCGCCGCCGTGGCGTTCAGCCGGCGCGCGCTCGCGGCCTACCGGGTGACCGTCGGCAGCGCCTTCGTCGCCACCGCCTTCAACGCCGCCTTCGGTCTGCTGCTGGCATGGGTGCTGGTGCGCTACCGCTTTCCCGGCCGCCGGCTGATCGACGCGCTGGTCGACGTTCCTTTCGCGCTGCCGACCTCCGTCGCCGGCATCGCGCTGACCGCGCTGTTCGTGAAGAACGGCTGGTTCGGCGGCCCGCTCGACGCGCTCGGCATCAAGGTTGCGTTCACGCCGCTCGGCATCATGGTGGCGATGGCCTTCACCAGCCTGCCGTTCGTGGTGCGCACCGTGCAGCCGGTCATCGAGGAACTCGACCGCGAGATCGAGGACGCCGCCGAGTCGCTCGGCGCCGGCGGCGGGGTGATCTTCCGGCGTGTCATCCTGCCGGTGATCGCGCCTGCGTTCCTCGCCGGCATGTCGCTCGCTTTTGCCCGTTGCCTCGGCGAGTTCGGCGCCATCATCTTCATCGCCGGCAATCAGCCGATGCACACCGAGATCGCCGCGCTGCTCGCCTTCATCCGCCTCGAGGAATACGACTATCAGGGCGCCGCCGCGGTCGCGGCGGTGATGCTCGGCATGGCGTTCGCGATCCTCGCCCTCACCAACGCGCTGCAGTCCTGGCAGCTTCGCTATACGAGCCGCACATGAGCGTCGCGATGGACACAGGCGGCCAGCGCGCCGCGGACGCGCGCCGGCCGGTCCGCGCCCGCCGCCGGGTGGGCGAGGGGCGGCTGACGAAGGCCGTGCTCATCGGCCTCGCCATCGTCGGCACGCTCGTCGTGCTCGGCGCCCCGATCGTCGTCATCGCGGCCGAGGCGTTCAAGGCGGGGGTCGGCAGCTATCTCTCCAACCTCGCCCATCCCGATACGCTGAAGGCGATCTGGCTGACGGTGTTCGTCGCCATGATCGCGGTGCCGGTGAACACCCTGTTCGGGCTCGCCGCCGCCTGGGCCATCGGCAAGTTCCGCTTCCGCGGCCGGCGCCTGCTGATCGCGATCATCGAGGTGCCGTTCTCGGTCTCGCCCATCGTCGCGGGCGTGTCCTATCTGTTCGTCTACGGCGTGCAGGGGCTGTTCGGCGAGTGGCTTCGCGACCACGACATCGCCATCCTGTTCGCGTGGCCCGGCATCGTGCTGGCGAGCCTGTTCGTGACGGCGCCGCTCGTCGCCCGCGAGGTGATCGCGCTGATGGATTCGCAGGGCAACGACGGCGAGGAAGCCGCGCTCAGCCTCGGCGCGAGCGGCTTCACCACCTTCCTGCGGGTGACCCTGCCCGAAATCCGCTGGGCGCTGCTCTATGGCGTGGTGCTCTGCAACGCCCGTGTCATGGGCGAGTTCGGCGCGGTCTCCGTCGTCTCCGGCAACATCCGCGGCGAGACCAACACGCTGCCTTTGCAGATCGAACTGCTCTACCATGATTACAACGCGGTCGGCGCCTTCGCCGCCGCGACCGTGCTGACCGCGCTTGCTCTCGTGACCCTGGTGGTAAAGATCATCCTCGACCGGGCGATCGGTGACGGCCGGCGACGCGGCGCCGGCCATTAGGGCGCGTCCCGATCGGGTGGGATCATCCGGTCGACAGGGATATGCTCCCGGCTTTCCCACTCGGATGCCGCGGGGGAACCGGTCTCGCGGTCCGGCACGGTTTCTCAAGACGGCCGCGGCGGGGGGAGGTCGGATGCGGATCCTGGCGGTCGCCGAGCGCTTCGTGCCTGCACCGGGCGGATCGGAGATCTCGCTTCATGCGGTACTGAAGGGGCTTCATGCCGCCGGCCACGAGGTCGCGATCCACACCAGCGCCGCGCCGCCCGGCGCGCCGTCGGCCACGGCGATGCCGCGTCCGGCCGATCCGTGGCTCGCACGCATTCCGGCACCACGTTTCGATGCCGACGGCTTCAGGGACATTCTCGCGCAACGCCGCCCCGACCGCGTTCTGACGCAGATGGACTGGGCGCATCTTGCCGGTCCCATCGCGGTGGAGGCGGGCATCCCCGTCTGCTTCTTCAGCTGCGTCGGCGACGTCTGCGGCGCGCTCGACGGCATCGTGTTCAATTCCGCGTGGTGCGAGCGCTCGCTCGCCGGCTACGGCTTCCTTGCCGGCAAGGCGCGTCATGTGCTGCACCCGCCCATCGACCGCGATGCCGTGGTGGCGGCGGAGCGGCGGCCGGGCGAGGTCGTGATGGTGAACCCGATCCGCGCCAAGGGAGGCGAACTGTTCGCGCGCCTCGCGGCCTCCTTGCCCGATATCCCGTTCCTCGCGGTCACCGGCTGGTACGATCCGGCGGAGGACGGCATCGATCTTGCCCTGCCGAACGTCACGCTGCTGCCGAACCAGTCCGACATGCGGCCGGTCTATGCCCGCGCGCGCATCCTGCTGGTTCCGAGCCTGTTTCCAGAGGCGTTCGGCCGTGTCGCCCGTGAGGGCGTGCTAAACGGTCTGCCGGTGATCGCCTCGACGCGCGGCGGTCTGCCGGAGGCGACGCTGGGCGCGGCGGTCCATCTCGACCCAGAAGACGAACCCGCGTGGCGCGAGATGCTGCGCCGGCTGTGGGATTATCCAAAGGCGGCTAACGATCTCGCGGCGACCACCCGCACCGCCGCCGCGCGCTATCGCGAGGCCGACGAGATGGCGGCCTTCGTGGCCTTCGTCGAAGCCCTCAAGCGGCAGGGCGCCTATCCCGAACTGGACCGGCCGTTTCACAATCTCGAATGGCTGTCGTCCCGGCGCGCTGGCGGCGGGACGCCGGGCGACTGAGCCGGGAGCGGCATCCCCCGGTCAACGCCCTCGTGGCACCGGCGGGGACCATGCCGTTCAGAGCGAATCGAGCCCGGTCCACGAGGATCGCTCCAAACATTGAACCCGAAGCGATTTCTAGTCGATCCGATCAGCCCGTGCGCTGAGCTGGTGCTCTAGGTGTCCAGCCTCTCGCCCATGATCTTTTCGAACAGGAACGCCTCGCCGTCGCCGGTCAGGTCGCTCGGCCCGGGGTTGTGGGGGTCCGGATGGCGGTCGCTGAAGAAGGCGACGATCCGGAAGCCGCACTTGTTGACGTAGAAGTGGATGTTCCGCTTCTCGAAATAGGGCGTGTGGGTGATCCAGACCCGCGTCTCGGGATAGCGGCGCTCGATCGCCATCCAGGCCTTCAGGCCGAGGCCACGTCCGTGCGCCGACGTGGAGAGGAACAACAGGTCGAGCGAATTGCGGTGCGTGTCGCGATCGATGGTGACGACGGCGCCGCCGATCGTCCGCCCGTCGCAGAGGATGCGCAGGACCTCCGCGCCCGGCGCGGACATCGACTGGTCGAGTTCGCTGTCGGAGGGAATCGGCCCATCCGGCAAGGCGCCGAACTCAGCGATGACGGCGACCGCGAACGCCGCCTGAAGCTCGCGCTTGAAGGCCGGCAGATCGCCGGCCTCCGCGACTGCGAGAGAGACGGAATCGTTCGTCATGCGCTGCTTCCTGTACCGTCCACCGGCCGGCTTGCCGTCGGGAGACTGTGCCTCGCACAAAAGGAGGCACGCCGCAAACGCACGGCCCGGCGGGCTCGGTCGAGCCGCGCCGGCCGGCGAACAGGCTGGTCAGGCCTTCAGCGCCGCCGTCAGCGCCGGCACCGCCTGGAACAGGTCGGCGACGAGGCCGTAGTCGGCGACCTGGAAGATCGGCGATTCCTCGTCCTTGTTGATGGCGACGATGACCTTCGAATCCTTCATGCCCGCCAGATGCTGGATCGCGCCGGAGATGCCGACCGCGACATAGAGATCCGGTGCCACGATCTTGCCGGTCTGACCGACCTGCCAATCGTTCGGCGCGAAGCCCGCATCGACCGCCGCGCGCGAGGCGCCGACCGCCGCGCCGAGCGCATCGGCGAGGGGGAGGATCACCTCAGTGAACTTCTCCGCCGAGCCGAGCGCGCGGCCGCCGGAGACGATGATCTTTGCCGAGGTCAGCTCCGGACGGTCGGACTGGTCGAGGTTCGCCCCCTTCCAGTTCGAAAGCCCCGGGCCGGCCGGCAGCGAGGCAACCGCCTCGGTCGCGGCGGCACCGCCGGTAGGCGCGGGCGCGAAGGCCGAGGTGCGCACCGTGACGACGATCTTCGGGTCGAGCGCCTGCACCGTCTCGATGGCGTTGCCGGCATAGACCGGCCGCTCGAACGTGTCGGGCGCGGCCACCTTCGTGATGTCGGAGACCTGCATCACGTCGAGCAGCGCGGCGACGCGCGGCGCGATGTTCTTGCCGGTGGTGGTGGCCGCCGCGACGATGGTGCGATAGCCGCCGGCGAGCGAGACGACGAGATCCGCGACCGGCTCGGCGAGCGCGTTCGCGTAGGCCGGGCTGTCGGCGACGAGCACCTTCTCCACGCCCTGAAGAGCGGCCGCCTGCGTCGCGGCGGCGGAAAGCGCCGTGCCGGCAACGAGCACGTGAACGGGTTCGCCGAGCGCGAGCGCGGCGGTCAGCGCCCGGGCGGTGACGTCCTTCAGGCCGGCGGCGTCATGGTCTGCGATCAGGAGGGTCGTCATCACAGCACCCCGGCTTCGGTCTTGAGCTTGGAAACGAGTTCGGCGACGTCGGCGACCTTCACGCCCGCCTTGCGCGCCGGCGGCTCGGTGACCGAAAGCACCTTGAGACGCGGCGTCACGTCGACACCGAGCGCCTCAGCCGTGGTCTCCTCCAGCGGCTTCTTCTTCGCCTTCATGATGTTGGGCAGCGAGGCGTAGCGCGGCTCGTTGAGGCGCAGGTCCGTGGTCACGATCGCCGGCAGCGACAGCGTGACCGTCTCCAGACCGCCGTCGATCTCGCGGGTCACGTCCACGGTGCCGTCGCCGATCTCGACCTTCGAGGCGAACGTGCCCTGGGGACGGCCCATCAGCGCGGCGAGCATCTGGCCGGTCTGGTTCGAGTCGTCGTCGATCGCCTGCTTGCCGAGAATGACGAGGCCCGGCTGTTCCTTCTCGGCGACGGCCTTCAGAAGCTTGGCGACGGCGAGCGGCTCCACCGTGCCTTCCACCTTCACGAGGATGCCGCGGTCGGCACCCATCGCCAGCGCGGTGCGGATCGTCTCGGCCGACTTTTCGCCGCCGATGGAGACCGCGATCACCTCGGTCGCCTTGCCGGCCTCCCTCAGCCGCAGCGCTTCCTCGACGGCGATTTCACAGAACGGATTCATTGACATCTTGACGTTCGAAAGGTCGACGCCGGTGCCGTCCGTCTTCACGCGCACCTTCACGTTCGCGTCGACAACCCTTTTCACGGGCACGAGAATCTTCATCGCAATTCCATCGGATAGGCGGCGAATCGCGCGCCGCTCGGGAAGCCAGCCATGGTTGGGCGGGGCCGCACGATGGCAGGCCGGACGGGGCGTTGCAATCCCCTCGCAGTCCGGCGTCCGGCCGAGCAGGGACAAAACGCCGCGGATTCGATAGAATGCTATGTACTAGGTCGGGAAATGCGCGGGACGGGCTCGCATCGCCATTCGACGAATGATCGATGAAGTATTTACACGGCCTCCTTCGTGTATTTTTCTAGCCGACGGCTGGGGGGCCGAATGGGCTGGAAGGGATAGATGGGGCGTGGCCCCTCTTTGTCCGCTTTTAGGGGGGGCCTCAGGTCGAAGTCGAAAGAAAGCGCGAGTTACGCGAGTGTCGCTGTGATGGCAGAGAGCGTTCAGCCGACGCCGATCGAGTTTCTTCCGCGCTTTCGCGGCGAAGGTTTCGACGTGCTGTCGCAGCCCGTCTGGGTGCTCGATTTCGTCTCCGAGCGGAATGTCTATGCGAATGCGGCCGGGCTGCGCATGTGGGGCGTCGCCAGCATTGATGCTCTGAAGGCGCGCGACGTTCCGGCGATGTCTACGGTGTCGCGCACGCGCCTGGAGGAAGTGATCCGCCGTTCCGTCGACGGCGAGGCGACGTTCGAGCGCTGGACCTTCTACACCGCGTCCGAGCCGCAGACCTTCGATATCCTCATGCAGGCCGTCCGGGTCGGCGAGGACCACATCGGTATCCTCAATATCGGGATTCCCGTCAGGAACGACTTGAGCGACCGTCGCGCCGCCGAGGCGCTGCGCTACAGCCGCGACCAGATCACGTTTTTCGATACCGAGGGCCGGGCGCTCTATCGCAACGCCGCGGCGATCTCCACCTACCAGTCCGATCGTGCCGACCTCACGGCCCGGTTCGCCGACGCCGCGGCGGGCGACCGTTTCCTCGACGAACTCCGCCGGACCGGTGCGGCCCAGGCCTTCGTGGAGGTGACGACCGCGACCGGCCTGCGCTGGCACGGTATCGAGGCCGTCGCGACCCTGGACCCCGAGACCGGCGGAACGGCCTATCTGGTCGGCGAGCACGATGTCACCGCGCTCAAGCTGGCGGAGGCCAACCTGCGCCTGCGCGAGCAGGAGCTGCATCAGGCCCAGACCATGGCCCAGCTCGGCAGCTGGCGGCTCGACCTGTCGAACCAGACCTACCATCTGTCGCGGACCCTGTCGGCGATGCTGAAGCTCGGTCCGGAGCCCATCGACGCGGCGAAGGCCAGCGAACTGCTTCACCCGCTCGACCGCGAGAGCTTCTCGTCGCTGCTGCGCGGCATTTTCAACGGCGCGGAGAGCGCGGAGGGGTCTTCCCGGGTCATCCTCGAAGACGGCGACGTGCGCCATCTCTGGACCCGCTGCGCGCCGGAGCGCGATGCCTCGGGCAAGCTCTCGGCCATCATCGCCGTCGTCCGCGACATCACCGAGGACGTGCGCGCCCGCCAGCGGATCGATTTCCTCGCCGTCCACGATGGCCTGACGGAGCTGCGCAACCGCGTCGGTTTCTCCGATGCGCTCGACCAGGCGCTTGCCCGCACCGGGCAGGCCGGCGGATGCCTGTTCATGATCGACATCGACGGCTTCAAGGAGATCAACGACACCCGCGGCCATGCGGTCGGCGATACCGTCCTGATCGAGATCGGGCATCGCCTGCGGAACGCCGTCGAGCCCGACGGGATCGCCGCCCGCCTCGGCGGCGACGAGTTCGCCCTGATCCTGCCCTACCGCACCGACCGCCGCGAACTGGAGGTGTTCGCGCGCCGGCTCGTGGCCCATCTCTGCGCGCCGGTGATGGTGGACGACGTGCCCGTCATGCTCGCCGCGAGCGTCGGTATCAGCCTCTGGCCGCACGACGCCGGCGATGTCGGCAACCTGCAGCGCAATGCCGATCTCGCCCATTACACCGTGAAGGCCGAGGGTGGCGGCTTCGCGTTCTTCGACCGTTCGATGCGCGATGTCGCCGACATGCGGCGCTGGGTGGTGGACCACCTGCCGCGGGCCATGAAGTCGGGCGCGATCGAGATGCACTACCAGCCGCTGATCCGGCTCAGCGACCGCGTCCGGGTGGGCTTCGAGGCTCTGGTGCGGTGGCGCGATCCCGTGCGCGGCCTGATCCCCCCGGACCGGTTCATCCCGATCGTCGAGGAATGCGGGCTGATGGCGACGTTGGGAACCCACATCCTGTCGCAAGTCGCCGCGCAGATTCAGCGCTGGCTCGCGGTCGGCCGCGATCCCGGCAAGGTCGCCGTCAATCTCGGGGCCGGGCAGCTGCTGGGCGGCGACCTCGTCGGCGATCTCCGTGCGATCCTGGCGGCGACCGGTCTCGATCCGGCACGCCTCGAGCTTGAGGTAACCGAAACGGTCACCGTCGGCCGCCGGACCGCGGAAATCGTGTCGACGCTCGAAACGCTGCGCGAAATGGGCATCGCCGTCGTGCTCGACGATTTCGGCACCGGCCATGCCTCGCTCACCCACCTGCGGCGCCTGCCCATCGACCGCATCAAGATCGACCGCAGCTTCGTCGCCAATCTCGGCGTGGTGAATGCCGACACGGCCGTGGTGCGGGCGATGCTCGACATCGCGCGCACGATGGACCTCAGCGTCGTCGCCGAGGGCGTTGAAACCGAGGAGCAGCTGGAGCGGCTCGTCGCCATCGAGTGTCCGCTCGCCCAGGGCTATCTCTTCGGCAGGCCGCTGCCGCCCGAGGCCCCCGATTTCTGGCGCCTTGACGACAGTCTGGCGATCGGCGCCGGGGTCTAGGCAGCCCGGCGCGCGCCGCAGCGGCGTTGCCGCAGGCCGCGCGATGGCTTAAGAGCCTGTTCCAAACTGCGGGTCCCAGCCCGCGGCCGTTCCCGAGAACAATCGTACAGTTCAGGACCGCAATGGCGCGCCAGTTCATCTATCACATGCACGGCCTCTCCAAGGCCTTTGGTGCAAAGAAGGTGCTCGACAACGTGCACCTGTCCTTCTACCCGGACGCGAAGATCGGCGTGCTCGGCCCCAACGGCGCCGGCAAGTCGACCCTGCTGCGCATCATGGCCGGCACGGACAAGGAATATTCAGGCGAGGCCTGGGTGGCCGAGGGCGCGACGGTCGGCTACCTGCCGCAGGAGCCGCAGCTCGATGCCACCAAGACCGTGCGCGAGAACGTCATGCTCGGCGTGGCCGCCAAGACGGCGATCCTCGAGCGCTACAACGAACTCGCGATGAACTACTCGGACGAGACCGCCGACGAGATGGCGCGCCTCCAGGACGAGATCGACAGCCAGAACCTGTGGGACCTCGATTCCCAGGTCGACCAGGCGATGGACGCGCTGCGCTGCCCGCCGGGCGAGGCGGAAGTCGGCCCGCTCTCGGGCGGCGAGCGCCGCCGCGTGGCGCTGTGCAAGCTGCTGCTCGAACAGCCGGACCTGCTGCTGCTCGACGAGCCGACCAACCATCTCGACGCCGAAAGCGTGCACTGGCTGGAAAACCACCTGCGCGAATATCCCGGCGCGATCCTGATCATCACCCACGATCGCTACTTCCTCGACAACGTCACGGGGTGGATTCTCGAAATCGACCGCGGCCGCGGCATTCCCTACGAGGGCAACTACTCGGTCTATCTGGAAAAGAAGGCCAAGCGCATGGAGCAGGAGGGCCGCGAGGACGCCTCCCGCCAGCGTGCCATCAACCGCGAGCGCGAGTGGATGCAGCAGGGCCCCAAGGCCCGCCAGACCAAGTCCAAGGCCCGTATCCAGGCCTACGAGGATCTGGTGGCGCGCAATGAGGCTCGCATTCCGAGCCTGACGCAGATCGTCATCCCGCCGGGCGAGCGTCTCGGCGATACCGTTCTGGAGGTCGAGGGCCTGAACAAGGCCTACGGCGACCGGCTGCTGATCGAGAACCTGTCGTTCAAGCTGCCGCCCGGCGGCATCGTTGGCGTGATCGGTCCGAACGGCGCCGGCAAGTCGACGCTGTTCCGCATGATCACCGGGCAGGAGAAGCCGGATTCCGGCACCATCCGCCTCGGCGACACGGTGCATCTCGGCTATGTCGACCAGTCGCGCGACACGCTCAATCCCAACAAGAACGTGTGGGAGGAGATCTCCGGCGGCGCCGAGGTCATCCAGCTCGGCAAGCGCGAGATCAATTCGCGCGCCTATGTCGGCGCCTTCAACTTCAAGGGCGGCGACCAGCAGCAGAAGGTGGGGGCGCTCTCGGGCGGCCAGCGCAACCGCGTGCACCTCGCCAAGATGCTAAAATCGGGCGCCAACGTGCTGCTGCTCGACGAACCGACCAACGATCTCGACACCGAGACGCTGGCGGCGCTGGAAGACGCGCTGGAGGATTTCGCCGGCTGCGCCGTGGTCATCAGCCACGATCGCATGTTCCTCGACCGCCTCGCGACCCACTTCCTCTCGTTCGAGGGCGACAGCCATGTCGAGTGGTTCGAGGGCAACTTCCAGGACTATGAGGAAGACAAGAAGCGCCGTCTGGGCGAGGATGCGGTGAACCCGCACCGCATCAAGTACAAGCCGCTGGTCCGTTCGTAAGCGGCTGACAT
>JAEZMP010000018.1 GCA_023442215.1 Pseudomonadota bacterium | reverse complement strand
CCATGAAGGCCTGCAGCGCGGTCTTGTTGATGATCGTGCTGTCGATCGCGCCGGATTCGATCAGTTCGAGCACCGGCGCCTCACGGTCGTTGACCACCACGGCGAGCCCGCTGAGGTCGATGTCGAGTTCTTCCGCCGCAAGGCCGATGCCGCTGCCGGAACTCGAGTCGAGCCCGACGACACCGGTGAGGTTCGGATAGGTGTTGAACATCGACTTGGCGGCGTCGATGGCGTCCTGGGTGTTCGCCTTGTCGTCTACGCGGCCGAGGAGTTCCCATTCGGAATGGGCAGAGAGATAGTCCGTCAGGCCCTTCGCCTTGGCGTCGGTGTTCGATGCGCCCCAGTTGCCCGTCACGGCATAGCGGCCCTTGGTGCCGCCGACCCGGATGAGTTCGCGCGCGGTGTCGACGCCCGCCTGATAGTTGTCGAGCCCAATGAACGTCAGCGCGCCGTGATCGGGCACCGTCGCCTCGACGACGACGACCGGAATGCCCTGTTCACGCGCGCGCTTGATGGCGGGAAGCGCGCCCGGCTCCCAGAGCGAGGTCACGATCCCCGCGGGCCGCTTGGCGATCGACTGCTCGACGGCCTCGGCATGGGCGACCGGATCCCAGCCCTGCGGGCCGACGGTCTTGATCTCGACGCCGAACGACTTCGCCGCGTAGCTCATGCCGAGATGCATGTCGATCAGGTAGGGATGCCCGAGCAACTGCGAGGCGTAGTAGTACACGCGCTTCTCGCTGGCCGCGAATGTGGCGGCCGGTGCGAGGGCTGCGCCTGCGGACAGGCCTGCGATGCCCGCAAGCAGGCTGCGACGCCGGATTTCCATGGTTTCTCTCCCCTTCGAGCTGCCCCGGTGTCCGGGTGCGATGTTGATGGGAGCATAGAAAATGAATTTTATTCTGTCAAACCTAACATCGAAATAAATTCTCAATAGGATGGCAGGCAGATGCGAAGGGAAGGCCGGCGCGGAGCGCCCGCCAGACAGGACGGCTGCAATGGGTGAGCGAGCGGGCGAGGCCGGCATGAGGGTTCCGGCGACGGAGCAGGGAGGGACGCTGATCTCCACGATCCGTCGGCGGATGCCTTACTTCAATCCCGCGCTGCGCCGGATTGCCGAGTTCACCGTGCAATTTCCCAACCGGGTCAAGTCGATGCACATCTCGGATCTCGCGGACAACTGCGAGGTCTCGCAATCGACCATCACGCGCTTCGTCAAGGAGATCGGGGTCCGGTCGTTCCAGGACATGAAGATCGCGATCGCGACCGAACTGTCCCAGGCGCCGGTGGAGACGCCGGAAGATGGGGACCAGGCGCGCGTCTACGAGGACATCACCGAATCCGACGACCACGAGACCGTCATCCGCAAGATTCACTTCCGCCTGACCGACACCCTGAACGAGACGCTCGTGCAGATCGACCCGGCGGTGATCAAGGCCGCGGTCGACGCGATCGAGAATTCGCAGCTTCTCGCCTTCTTCGCCATGGGCTCGTCGACCCTCGCGGTCGAGAATGGCCTGACGCGCTTCCTGCGGATCGGCAAGAAATGCCTGTTCTTCAAGGATCAGGGCGTCCAGCAGATTTCGGCGGTTGCGCTCGATCCGACCGTGACCGCGATCGCCATCTCCAATTCCGGGCGGACGCAGCCGGTGGTGCGTGCGCTGGAGACCGCGCACGATCTCGGCGCCCGCACCATCTGCATCACCTCGTTCCCGGACTCGCCCCTCGTCAAGCACGCCGACATCGCAATCTTCACGCCGTCGACCTCGGTTCCCCTCGGCCGGCCAGAATATCACGAGTCCATGGTCTCCAAGATCGCGCAGATCATGATCGTGGACATCCTCTACTCCGCCTTCGCCGTGCGGAATTTCTCTCGCTCGATCACCAAGCTGCAGGAGACGAACGAATACACCAAGTCGACCCGCTTCATCTGAGGTGCCGACGACGATCCATTCTCTCCCCGGGCTCCGATTAGCGCCGCCGATGCGCGGACGGACCAGTGTTCTGGGCCGGCTTGCGGCTCAGCCGCGCCTCCGGCGCACCCGCAATGTGGTGAGGGAAAGCAGGAACGCCGCCGCTGCCATCACCGCCGCGATGCGGAAGGTAAAGCGCATGCCGTTCGTCACAAGCTCCGCATTCGCGGTGGCCACATTTGTGGTCGCCATGTCGCCGGCCACGCTGGCGAACAGCGCACCCATCAGCGATGCGCCGGTAATCAGCCCGAGATTACGGGCGAGCGCGAGGAGTCCGGAAACGAGACCGCGCTGCTCGGGCCGGGCATCGGCCATAACGGCGGTGTTGTTCGGCGTCTGGAAGAGGGCGAGCCCGATGCTGATGAACAGGATCGCGGCGATATAGGTCGCGACCCCGCCGTCGAGCGACACCCAGGACATCGCGAAAGCGCCGAGCGTGAAGAGTGCCAGTCCAAAGGCCATGACGAGCTTGGCGCCGATACGGTCGGCGATGGTGCCCGCAGGAACGCCCATGATCGCCGCGGCCAGCGGTCCGATCGTCATGACGAGGCCGACCATACGGGTATCGAGGCCGAGCGCTTTCGAGAGATAGAAGGGCCCGAGAACCAACGTCGCCATCATCACGGCGTAGACCAGCACGCTCATCGCCATGCTCGTGGAAAGAAGCGCATTGCCGAACATGGCGAGCTTGAGAAGCGGGGCGCGTGCCTTCACCTGCACGGCAAGAAACAGCACGAGGCCGACGACTGCTGCGACCCCGAGCTGAAGCACCAGCGGCGCCGCAAAGCCGAACTTGCCTGAGAACGTCATGGCCAGCGCATAGGCACCGAGCGTAATGGCGAGGAAGATCGTGCCGAGCCAGTCGAAGCCGGCCTTCGAAACAGGATGCTTCGGTGCGTCGACCGCGCGCGGCAGATAGCGGCCGACCAGCAGGAAGGCGAGCAGGCCGAAGGGCAGGTTCAGCCAGAAAACCGCCTGCCAGCCGAAGGCGGCGAGCGCCAGCGAACCGAGCGACGGCCCAAGTGCGATGCCGAGGGAGACCATCGTGGAGAGCACGCCCATCGCAAAGCCGGTCCGATCCCTCGGGAAGACCTCGCCGACGAAGGCGAAGGAAAGCGCCATCAGAATCGCGCCGCCAAGCCCCTGGCCGGCGCGGCCGGCGATCAACTGCGGCAGACTGGTGGAGAGCGCACAGAACACCGATGCGGCCATGAAGATGGCGAGCCCCCAGAGATAGAGCCGCTTCTTGCCGAGTTGGTCACCGAAACGCCCGACGCCGACGATGAGTGCGGTAACGACAAGCAGATAGCTGACGACAACCCACTGGATCGATCCGAAATCGGCGCCGAGATCCTCCACCAGCGTCGGCAGGGCGACGTTGATGATGTTCGTGCCGAGCTGGGAAAGCAGGATGGCGAGGGAGAGGCCAGCCAGCACCATGCCGGAACGGACCGGACGGTGTTGGTTCGTTCCGGCACGCGCGGGCTCATCGGACGGTGCGTGGGAGTGAGACGGGGGGAAATGAGATGGGGTGAGACGAGATGGCTGGATCATGGGGCGGTCCTGTCGAAAGCTGCCCTCACGCAATCCATGAGGGTCGTCATCCGGTAGCGCCCGCTTTCACATGCATACAGTGCACTATTTGTATTATATGATTGCGCCTTCTGCACTGATGCGGAATGCTTCGATCATGATCGCCAAGCCAGCCGTCAGGCGTCACGCGCCGCCTATCGACATGAACCTTCTGATCGCGCTCGATGCGCTGTTGTCGGAAGGTAGCGTCGTCGGTGCGGCACAGCGGCTGAACCTCTCCCCGCCGGCGATGAGCCGTCAGCTCGCGCGCATCCGGCACCTGATCGGGGATCCCGTGCTGGTGCGAGCCGGGCGCGGACTGGTGCCAACCCCGCGTGCCGAAGCCTTGCGCGACCGTTTGCGCCGTCTCGTGTCAGATGCCGAGGCGCTGGTGCGCGGCGATGACGACCTCGATCTCTCGCGACTGGAGCGCACGTTCGTCATTCGTGCCAGCGATGGGTTCGTGGGCACCTTCGGTGTGGGGCTGGCCGAACTCGCCGCTAGTCAGGCTCCCCGCGTCCGGCTGCGCTTCGTCCATGAGGACAATGAGGATGTCGAGAGACTGCGCGACGGTCGGATCGACGCCGATGCCGGTGTGATCGGCGCAATGGGGCCGGAGATCCGCGTGCAGGCGCTGTTTCACGATCGCTTCGTCGGTGTCGTGCGGGCGGATCATCCGCTTCTGGTAGGGGTAACGCCCGAGCGCTTCTCGTCCTTCCCGCATGTGTCGGTCTCGCGGCGCGGGCGGTTCGCCGGGCCGATCGACGCGGCGTTGGCGACGCTTGGACTCACGCGCTTCGTCGCGCTCGCTGTCGCCAACTTCGCCGACGCGCTCGCGGTCGTCCGGATGTCCGATCATGTGACGGCGGTGCCGGCGCGACTGACGGAGCCGGCGAGGGCGGGTCTTCTCAGCTTCGATCTGCCCGTGCCGGTCGACGAGCTTGCGATCTCGCTCGCCTGGCACCCTCGCTTCGACGCTGATCCAGCCCATCGCTGGCTGCGAGGGGTCGTGCGCGAGGTTTGTGGCCGCAAGCCATAGGCATCGCGAAGTTGGGGCTTTGATGCCGGATCACGCTCGTCAGATGTGCGCCTATTCCGTTCCGATCGAGCGCGTGAAGGGGATACGCGCAAGGTCAGGATCTGGAGTGACTTGGTTTCTGTTGGACGAATTCATCTCACCGGAGCGTGCTCTACCGCCTGATGTCGCGCTCTCTGGCCGGCCGCAGTTCGGATGCCCGGCCACGCTCGTACCAGCCCTTGGAGCGGTTCACGATCCAGACGACGGAGAGCATCACCGGAACCTCGATCAGAACGCCGACGACGGTGGCGAGCGCGGCGCCGGACTGGAAGCCGAACAGGCTGATGGCGGCGGCGACTGCCAGTTCGAAGAAGTTGGACGCTCCGATCAGCGCCGAAGGACCGGCAACGCAATGCTGCTCGCCGGAGATCCGGTTGAGGAGATAGGCGAGCCCCGAGTTGAAATAGACCTGGATCAGGATGGGGACCGCCAGCAGCGCGATCACCACCGGCTGCGCCAGAATCTGCTCGCCCTGAAAGCCGAAGAGCAGGACAAGGGTGGCCAGCAGCGCGACAAGCGATAACGGCTGGAGCCGGTCGAGGAAGCGTTTCAGCGCGGCCTCGCCGCCGGTGGCGAGTATCCGGCGGCGCAGAAGCTGGGCGGCGATCACCGGCACGACGATATAGAGCGCGACCGACAGGACCAGCGTGTCCCACGGCACAGTGATTGCCGAGAGACCGAGCAGCAGCCCGACGATCGGCGCGAAGGCGAACACCATGATCGTGTCGTTGAGCGCGACCTGCGACAGCGTGAAGTGCGGTTCGCCTTTCGTCAGGTTCGACCACACGAAGACCATGGCCGTACACGGCGCGGCCGCGAGGATGATGAGCCCGGCGATATAGCTGTCGATCTGGTCTGCCGGCAGGTAGGGCCGGAAGAGGTAGCCGATGAACAGCCAGCCGAGCGCGGCCATCGAGAACGGCTTCACCGCCCAGTTGACGAAGAGCGTGACGCCAATCCCGCGCCAGTGCGCCCGGACCTGGCCGAGCGCGGCGAAGTCGATCTTGACCAGCATCGGCACGATCATCAGCCAGATCAGCGCCGCGACCGGGAAATTCACCCTGGCGGCTTCGGCCTCGCCGATAGCCTGGAAGACGCCGGGCATGACATGGCCGAGCGCGATGCCGACGACGATGCAGATAGCGACCCAGAGCGTGAGATAGCGTTCGAAGGTGGACATGGTAGGTCCTCAAGTGCCCGCCACGCGGCGGCCTGCTCCGTCGACCACCGACTCGCCGTCTTCCTTGGCGAATTCGGCCCGCTGAGGCGGCAGCAGGTCGAGCACTTCTTCGGACGGCCGGCAAAGCTTCACGCCCTGCGGGCTCACGACGATCGGCCGGTTGATGAGGATCGGATGCGCCAGCATGGCGTCGAGAAGCTGATCGTCTGTCAGCGTCGGATCGCCGAGACCGAGCTCCGCATAGGGCGTGCCCTTTTCGCGCAGCACGTCACGGACGGAGATACCCATCCGCGCGATCAGCTGTGCGACCATCGCCCGCGTCGGCGGGGTCTTAAGGTACTCGATGACGTGTGGCTCGATGCCAGCATTGCGGATCATCGCCAAGGTGTTGCGCGACGTGCCGCAAGCGGGATTGTGATAGATGATGACGTCCATGATCGGCCTCATGCCTCGCTCTGATGCAGATTGGCCATGCCGTACTATCGTCCGCGCTCGCAGCATGGCGACAGATCGGCGACAAGCGGAACGCAGATTTCCGGATGGCCGCCACAGCATTCCTTGACAAGGAATGCTGTTAGATCGCGCACCGCATCCAGCTTCACGCGGTAGATGATCGACCGGCTCTGGCGTCTGGCTTCGATCAAGCCTGCGCGGGTGAGAACGGCCAGATGCGTCGACATGGTATTGTGCGGGATTGCCATGTGCCTGGCGATCTCGCCGGCCGGAAGCCCATCCGGTTCGTGCTTCATCAGCAGACGGAACACGTCGAGACGTGTCGCCTGTGCGAGGGCGGCGAAGGCGAGGATGGCCTGCTCTGATTCCATATGTCGAGACTATTCGACATATGAGGGAAAGTCGAGTCTGGAACAGAATGTTCAAGGCCGCGGCGCATCCAGCTATGCGGTAAGTATCTTGATTTCGGGCGCCTGACCGGGCGCAAAAGCCATGACCTGCACGCGGTCCTGGTCGTCGCTTCGGATGCTCAACCTCTTGATCTGGAGAGATTTCTTACCGATTGGATGGTCCCGCCCGATCGGAGAGCGCTCGCGTCGCTCGATCACCATTGCCGCGACCAATCACCTGATACAGCTCCCCCGTTTGTTGGCGTCGACCGTAGCGCGGTACGTCTTGACTGCGTAGGACAATTGACCTAGTCATTTAGGTCAATTGTCCTAGATGGGTGCGGGATTCAGCGCAGACGCTTTGGGGATGGGGATGGGTGCAGGTGAGACGCGCGGTCAGATCGTGGATGTGGCGGATCGCCTTTTCTATGAGCGCGGTTTCGAAGCGACGTCGTTCGCAGATATAGCCCGGGACGTCGGTCTTTCGCGCGGAAATTTCTATTATCATTTCAAGACCAAGGACGAGATTCTCGGCGCGGTGATCGCCCTCAGGATGTCGAAGACGCAGGCGATGCTCGCCGCCTGGGAGGAAGGCGCCGCGTCACCTGCGGAGAGACTCCGCAGTTTCGTGCACATTCTGCTGATGAACCAGACGAAGATCATGGCGCACGGTTGCCCGGTCGGAACCCTCTGCGCCGAACTGGCGAAGCTCGACCATGCTGCGAGGGAAGAGGCGAACGGTCTGTTCGGTGTTTTCCGCGCGTGGCTTCGCCGGCAATTCGAACGGCTCGGGCGCGAGAGCGACGCCGACGCTCTGGCGCTTCACCTTCTGATGCGCAGCCAGGGAGTGGCGATGCTTGCCACCGCGTTCCGCGACGAAACGTTCATCCGCCGCGAAGTCGCCGACATGGAGGCATGGCTCGCCGCCCAGATTCCGGCCGGCACTACTCTTGAAGCACCCCAACCCGATTGACGGAGAGATCATGTTCTTCATCACCCTTCGCTTTGCCGACAAGGCCCGCGCGCCCCAGTTCATGGACGGGCACAATGCTTGGCTCCGGCAGGGTTTCGACGACGGCGTCTTCCTGGTCGCCGGAAGCCTGTTGCCGGGCGTGGGAGGCGCAATCCTCGCGCACAATGCGTCCGTGGACGAGATCGAGACGCGGGTTCGGGCCGATCCGTTCGTCGCCGAGGGTGTCGTCAGTGCCGAGATCATGGGCATCGCACCCGGCCGGACCGACGAGCGCCTCGCCTTTCTGAAAGCCTGACGCCGGGCGAGAACCAGTTGTGTCCGCCGCGGACAAACACTTAGCTATTGAGCTAAGTGTTGAATCGGCTATACTGACCTGCATGGAACTCGAACACGCGAGCGAACGGCTGGACGGGCTTTTCCGGGCGTTGGCCGATCCCGCCAGGCGGGCGGTTCTGGAACGGTTGAGCAAGGGACCGGCGAGCGTCAGCGATCTGGCGGAGCCGTTCTCCATGGCGCTGCCGTCGTTCATGAAGCACATCCGCGTTCTCGAGAGCAGCGGCTGGATCGTCACCCGTAAGGAAGGCCGCGTGCGGACCTGCGCGCTCGACCGGGATGCGTTCGCGCTCGCCGGTGCGTGGCTCGCCGAACAGCGTGCTTTGTGGGAGGCGCGCTTCGATCGTCTCGATGCCTTGCTGGAGGGAGGAACGGAAGATGACAACGGGCCGACTCGATCTTGAAATCGTGCGTGTCGTCGCCGCGCCGCGTGCGAAGGTGTGGCGGGCGTGGAGCGACCCGGACATTCTCAGGCAGTGGTGGTGCCCCAGGCCGTGGACGACGGAGGTGCGCGCCTTCGACTTCCGCGCGGGAGGTGCTTTTCACACTTTCATGAGCGGCCCTGACGGCGGGGAGAGCGACAATCCGGGGCTCTTTCTGGAGATCGTGCCGATGGAGCGGATCGTCTGCACTTCCATGCTCGTCGAAGGCTGGCGGCCGGCGACGCCGTGGATGGGGATCACCGCCATCTTTACGTTCGAGGATGAAGGGGCCGGTACCCGCTACAAGGCACTCTGCCTTCACAGGGATGATGCCGACCGCCAGAAGCACGAGGAGCTTGGCTTCTTCGACGGATGGGGCACCGCGATGACGCAACTCGAGGAGGTGGCGCGGTCGCTTCCCTGAGGTGTAAACGGCAAGTCCATCGCATGCCCGGCAGTGCGGCTGCCGGGTCGGCGGCGTGCGGAAGCAGGGCCGGCGCTGCCGGCGAGCCGTGTTCAGGGCGGAGATTTCCTCCTGTGGGAATGCGCATTAAGCTGGCGCGGCGCCGGGGCCCCGGTGGCTCCAGCCGTGCCGGAAGACGAAACCCATGCCCTTCGAGCATCTTGCCGTCCGCCTCGCCGTCGCACTCGCGATCGGGTTGCTGATCGGGCTCGAGCGCGGGTGGCACGCGCGCAACGAAGCCGAGGGCGGCCGGGCTGCAGGTTTCCGCACATTCGCGATCGCGGGACTTTTCGGCGGCATCTGCGGCGCGCTGGTGCCCTCGGCGGGAACCGCGCTGCTGGCGGCCGGACTCGTCGCGTTGACGGCGGTGTTCACAGTGTTTCGCTGGCTCGAGGCGCAGGGCGACCGGGATTTCAGCGCCACGGGGATTGTCGCCGCGATGGCGACCTATGTGCTCGGCGCCTATGCCGTGCTCGGTGACGTGCGCATCGCCGCCGGCTCGGCGGTGGTGATCACGTTGCTGCTGGCGCTCAAGCAGCCGCTGCATGCTTGGGTCCGCAACCTCACCTGGGAGGAAATCCGCGCGGGACTGATCCTGCTCGCGATGACCTTCCTTCTGCTTCCGATCCTGCCCGATCGCACGATCGATCCGTGGCAGGCGGTCAACCCCGCGGAAATCTGGCTGCTGGCGATCATCATCGCGGCACTGTCGTTCGTCGGCTACATCGCGGTAAAGGCCATCGGCGACC
Source organism: Pseudomonadota bacterium (assembly GCA_023442215.1). Taxonomy (GTDB): domain Bacteria; phylum Pseudomonadota; class Alphaproteobacteria; order Rhizobiales; family Segnochrobactraceae; genus Pseudoxanthobacter. Next base: position 4,666 of record JAEZMP010000018.1, on the reverse strand, counting down.
GCGCCGGGATCGTGCTGGTCTCGCTTGCCGGCGGGCTCGCGTCCTCCACGGCCGTGACGATGACGCTCGCGCGGCTTTCCCGGGATGGCGGCGGCGGGCGCGGGAGCGATCTGATGCTGGCCGGCGGCGTGCTGCTCGCCGCGGCGGTGATGGTCTCCCGCGTCTTCTTCATCGCCGTGCTGTTCAACCAGTCGCTGGCCTATTCGCTGGCGTGGCCGCTCGCGGCCGCGGCGGTGGTCTTCCTTCTCTCCGCCGCCCTGCTGTTCTGGCGTTCCTCCGGCGGGGCGGACAGGTCATCGGCGCTGACGCTGCGCAATCCGCTCGATCTCGCCGTCGCTCTGAAGCTCGCCGGCTTCATCGCGGTGATCACGCTCGTCTCGAAGATCGCCGTCGGGGCGCTCGGCGACGCCGGTGCCTACGCCGTCGCTGCCGTCTCAGGCATCGCCGATGTCGACGCCCTGACGCTCTCCATGTCCCGCATGGCGGGTTCCGGCATCACAGTGGAAGCCGCGGCGACCGGCATCGCGATCGCCGCGGGGGTGAACACGATCTCGAAATGCGTTCTGGCAGCCGCTGTCGGTTCGCGCGGGCTGGCGGTTACGGCATCCGTCGTCAGTGCGGTTGCGCTGGTCGCCGGCGCAATCGCCTGGGTGTTCGTGCGCTGAAGCGGTGAGCGACTCTCCACCCGACGCTCGCGCGCGAAACACCGTCCGTGCCGCGCTTCGCGATGTCAGTTCCGCTTGGGGTCCACGCAGGCCATGTCGATGGCGCCCGTCGCGATCTTGCTGAAGGTGCTCCAGGGGCAGGCGCCGTTGGCATAGACGGAGCACCCCTCAACCGGCATCACCGTGGAGGCGGGCGGCTGCGCAACGCTCAGCGGGCTGTTATCGTGAAGCTGCTCGATGGTGTGGGCGTAATAGACGATGCGGATCGCGAGTTCGCCCTCGGGCGGCTGCCAGACCTCGAAGGCAACGGCACCACCCGGTGGGATCTGGTAGGGCTGATAGCTGTCGAGCTGCCATTTCAAGCCAAGGAGACCGCCGACATTCAGGATGTAGTTGTCGTGGCTTGAAAAGAACTTGAATGCCGGGCCGTGACCCTCAGCAACCTCCGTCAGCGATTCCAGCACCGGATAGAGCACCGCGGAACCCTGCTTCACCGCCTGGTAGCGTGGCATGTGGCCGGCCCGGTCGCTCAGGGCGTGGATGGCGTTGACGAATGTCAGGGCCCCCGGAAGCGGTTTGCCGGTCGCTTCCGGCAGGCGACCCCAGGCCACCTGATCGCCGGACAGACCCGCGCCGTACTGCATGATGAACTGTTCGGCCGGCTGCGAGGCGACCGAAACGGCGCCCGGAGCGGTCACCGACACCGGCAGGGTGGCGAGAGAGCAGGGGGCCGTCGCGCCATGCGCCTTGCAGCCGTCCGCGGTGAAGGGCCCGAGCACCTTGCTCATGGCGGCGAGCGGCCCGGCGAGCTCTCCCTCGATGACAGTCTTCCAGGAGCCGCCGACAAGCGCCAGCGTCGCCGCCGCCGCCGCCTTGGGGTCATAGCCGCAGCTCGGCCCCTGATAGAGCTTCGAGTGCACGGCGAGAGCCTTCAGGTCGCAGCCGGGGAACATGCCGTCCATCACAGCGCCCGCGGTCATGACCGTGCGTTCGACGCCGTCGGAGACGAACTCGACCGACTTCGGATCGGGACATCCATGCTCCGGCAGAAGCCCGGCATGGGAATAGAGCGAGCGGTAGAAGCCGCCCATCGTCACCGCGCGATCATATCCCTGCGGCGTGAGGTGGCCTGCAACGACGTTGAGGTCAGGCCAGTGCGTCTGCACGATCGCGTCGAGGCATGTGGACGGATCGCTGCCCTCGCAACGGATCGCCTTCGTCGGCCCTCGCATGCCATGGCGGCTCAGCAGCACCGTGCCCTTCATGGTCCATCCGTCGAGCCCGACTGCCGCCGGAGCCTGGTCCGCTGCGGCCGCCGGGCCTGCTGCCACAATGGCGAAAGCCACCCCCAGTGCCTTCGCGAGATCGACGAAACGCATCTGACCAAATTCCCCCGAATGTCCGTCCCACGCCGGCGCGTGCCCAAGACACACTCGCATCACACCGCCCGCATCTGGGCGGACGTTAAACCATGTATGCGGGGCGCCAAGGGTGTTTTGCGGCCTGTCCCGCAACTGCGGCCGGAGGAGTGGGCCGAGGGGATCGTCAGGTGCAAGGGAGGGTTGCGATCGGTCTCTTAATGGAACCGGAAAGGCGCCGACACGTTGTCGGCAGCTTGCAGCCACCGCCCGGACGGGTGTCGGACCATAGTGGACCGGGCAGGCCGGATGATGACGACCGGAGCGGACATCATGAACGGCGGGCATGATTTCCCTGAGCAAGTCTTTGGAGCGAGAAATGAAGCTGTTTGAATGTTCGCATTGCCATAGCCCGATCTATTTCGAGAATTCCCATTGCATCGCCTGCGGCCACGCCGTGGGATACGACCCGGAGGCGGGCACGATGGTGACGCTCGAGCCCGCGGACGGAGCTTGGCGGGCACTGGGCGGCGATCAGACGGGGCTGCTGCTCTTCTGCGACAATGCGGTGGACGGCGCGTGCAACTGGCTGCTGCCGGCGGACAGCGACGACACGCTCTGCCCGGCTTGCCGTCACAATCGCACGCTTCCGGACTTGTCCGACCCGGCGAACGCCGAGCGCTGGCGGAGGATCGAGACCGCGAAGCATTATCTGTTCTATGGACTGCTGCGCCTGGGGCTCCAGCACCCGACCCGGCTGGACGATCCGGAAGAAGGGCTGGCGTTCGACTTCGTCGCTGACGTGGTGGATGCCCAGGGCAATGTGCAGCGCGTTCTGACCGGCCACGACCACGGCCTGATCACACTCAACATCGCCGAAGCGGACGATGCGGTTCGGGAGGAGCGGCGCCACGGGATGGGCGAGCCCTTTCGTACGTTGCTGGGGCATTTCCGCCATGAGATCGCACATTATTACTGGGATCGGCTCGTGCGTGACGGTCCCATGCTGGAGGAATGCCGGCGTGTGTTCGGAGACGAGCGGGAAGACTACGGCGCCGCGCTGCAGCGCCACTACAGCGAGGGGCCGCCGGCCGACTGGCAGGTGAACTTCGTGTCGGCCTACGCGACGTCCCACCCCTGGGAGGACTTCGCCGAGACGTGGGCGCACTACATGCACATCGTCGACACGCTGGAGACGGCGCGCTCGTTCGGGTTGACGATCAATCCGCGGATCGCGGGCGGCGAGCAGCTGAAGGCCGCGATTGCCTTCGATCCCTATCGCTCGGCCTCCATCGAGCCGTTGATGAAGACATGGCCCTCGGTGACGGTCGCCATCAACGCCATGAACCGCAGCATGGGGCAGCCGGATGTCTATCCGTTCGTCTTGTCTGCCCCCATCGAGGAGAAGCTTGGTTTTATCCACGCGCTGGTGCGGGCTTCGGCGCCTCGCACCGGCATGCGTACGACCGCACCTGCATCCGCGTAGAGCGGCGTTACTATCGGATAGTCTCATCCTGTTGGCCGGAAAGCTGGCTGAAGGACAAGTTGAGCACGTCCTCGACGCTCAGATGGTCAGGACGCGGACGACATAACCTCGAAGTCGCGGCGCGGCGCCATTCGCGCGCGGCGGGGCGCGTGACGCAAGAGGTTGCGGGCGCGATTCGCCGTTCAGTGCGTTCGACGAGGCGAGGGCGCCACGATCCGTGCCGACGCGCGATGAGAGTGGTGGATGCGAACGGGGGACGCCTGCGCGCGCTGTTTCTCTTGCCCCATTGGGCGGCGCGGACGTCTCGGCGCCGGCGTCAGCATGGCCAGCAGAATTGCGAAGACGCACTCCATGCCCGATCCCCGGAGATGGTATTCGACGATCGCGTGACCGAGTAGCAGCGCGATGGAGATCGTGGCCGCCCGCGCGAGCAGCAACTGCGAATCGTCGGCATGTCTGCCTTGGGCGTCGGGCGCTGCCGAGCCACCGTCGTGGCGCCAGATCAGGAAACAGCGCCACCCGAACCAGGCGAGGAACGTCGCGACCAAGATCACCGCGGGAGCTCCACCCTCGATCCAGAGCTGCATCCAGTCGTTGTGGAGATAGTCGACGAAATAGCGCGATGTCAGATCCAGCGATTCGTACATCGCGTAAGCGCCGGCAAATGCGCCCATGCCCGTGCCGGCCGGCGAAACGGCGGCCGCGAGCTGCTTTCCAACTTGCAGGAACTCGAACCGGGCGTCTGCAAGCGGGTCCTGTGCCGCACGCGCCAGCAGCCGCGCCAGGCCGAATTCCAGCACCAGGAACGCGCCGATGATAACGGCGACGGTAATAAGCCGGCCAGCGTACCGGCTTGTACCGCCCCGCCGCCAGATCAGCACTGCGGAACCGGCGAGCGCCAGCATCGACAGCACGACGCCCGAGCGGGATGCCGACATGCCGGCGCCTAGCAACAGGGTGGCGATGATGACGAGCCCGCCGGTGACGCCCGCGAGGCGCCGCCCGTCATGCCGGTCGAGCGAAAGGACGATACCAGCGACCGTGAGGGGAATGGCGGCATAGAGCAGCGCCGCAAAATGATTCCGGTTCGCGAAGAAGCCGACCGGCACGTTGCCGTGGCTGCGGCCTAGGACCGGACGCAGGGGGCTGTCGACACC
>JAEZMP010000001.1 GCA_023442215.1 Pseudomonadota bacterium | reverse complement strand
CGTCACGATCATCGGGATCCCGTTCGGCCTGCAGGATTTCAAGCTCGCCGGAATCTCGCTGTTTCCCGTCGGAAAGCGCGTGGTGACGGTCGAGCTCATGCAGGCCGCCCGCAAGACGAATGCCGAGGCGCATCTCGCGTCCTACCGGCGCTAGGCAGCGTCGAGGCCATCGGATCGCACGGCGCCGCCCGCGCCGTGGGCCGCGCGGGCCGGGGGCATTTGCCTTTCGGGCCAAGGGGCGCTATAAGCCGCCGTCTTCGTGGACCGCCCGGCGAAAGGGCATGCCGTGGCGGCCCGAAATGCTCAAGGCATCCGCAAGGGAAGGCCGAAGGGCCCTGAAAGGGGCCGGCGGTTTTCCGTTGCCGGGTTCCGCAGACTCAGGAGAGCCAAAGTGCCCAAGCTCAAGACCAAGTCCGGCGCCAAAAAGCGCTTCAAGATCACCGCTACTGGCAAGGTGAAGGTTCAGCAGGCCGGCAAGCGCCACGGCATGATCAAGCGGACGACCAAGTTCATCCGCAATGCCCGCGGCACCACCGTGCTCGCCGATGCCGACGCGCGTATCATCAAGAAGAACTTCCTGCCGAACGGCTGACGTTCTGGCCGCGTCTTAAAACCTCTCATCTTTTCAAGGAGCAACCGCCATGGCGCGCGTGAAGCGGGGCGTTGCCGCCCATGCCAAGCACAAGAAGGTCCTGAAAGCCGCAAAGGGCTTTTACGGCCGTCGCAAGAACACCATCCGGACGGCCAAGGCCGCGGTGGACAAGAGCCTTCAGTACTCGTTCCGCGACCGCAAGGCCAAGAAGCGCAACTTCCGCGCTCTCTGGATCCAGCGCGTGAACGCCGCGGTCCGCGAGTACGGCCTGACCTATTCGCGGTTCATCGACGGCCTCACCAAGGCCGGCATCGAGGTCGACCGCAAGGTTCTCTCGGATCTCGCGATCCACGAGCCGGAGGCCTTCAAGGCCCTGGTCGAGCAGGCGAAGACCCAGCTCGCCGCCTGAACGCGATCTTCGCGAAGGCAACGACATCACGGCCGCCCCCACGGGCGGCCGTTTTCGTTTGCACGGCAGACCCGCCTTCGCGATCCCCGATTTGCCGCGATTGCTGCTATGCTGGCGCCATCGTCCATATCCCGCAGGCAGGCTTTCATGGTCGCGACGTGTTCACCTTCGGGCCGCAGTGCCTCCTCGCCGGCGCGCCGCGCCGGAGCGCTGGCTGCCGTCGCGCTCACCGCCATGGCGGTGGTGCTGCCGTCGGTCTCTCCGGCGGAGGCGTGGGGCTGCGGGAACGCGCCGTGCTGGGGACCCGGCTACAACAACGGCTACAATGGTGGCTACAATGGCGGCTACAATGGCGGCGCGGTCGCAGCCGCGGGCATCATCGGCCTGGCGACGGGCGCGATCCTGGGCGCCGCGGTCGCGAGCCAGCCCCCGCCGGTCTACGCCCCGCCGCCGCCGCCCTATGTCGGCCCGCCGGTCGTCTACACGACCCCGCCTTCGGTGATCTACACCACGCCGCCGTCCGTCGTTTACGCGCCGCCTCCGCCGGTGGTCTATCCGCCGCCGGCCGTCGTCGGCGCACCCGTCCCCCTGCCACCGCCGGCGGTCGCCTCCGCCGCGCCGCCGCCGTGGTCGCCGGCCTGGTACAGCTACTGCTCCTCGCGCTACCGCTCGTTCAACCCGAACACCGGCACGATCGTCGGCTTCGACGGCGTGACGCGCTTCTGTTCCTGACCCTCGTCCTGCCCCCCCGGCGGCGGGTTCGACGCGTCGGACCCGCTGTGATCGCCGCGCGGGGAACGGGCGACGGCTTCGACTGTTGTTGCATTGCCCCGCCGGCGCGAAAACCGCAGCATCGCGCCGGTCGGGACGGCGTCGGCGTTGACGGGGCGGGGGCAGTTCTGCCCAATGCCGGCAACGAGGACGCTGGCGGGACGGAAAGCCGTCTGTCGGCGGAGCCGATGTTGAGTGCGTTGACGACGGTGCGCCCAGCCGCGCCGGTTTTGAGGTGTTTCGAGCCTATTCCCGGCCCACCGGTCGAGAGGGCGCGGTTCTTCCCGGGCGGCGCGATGTCCGACCCGGGCCGCGGCGCCGACCCTGGGAGCGGATTCCGACATTGGGAACGGGTTCCGGCATTGGAACCGGTTCCGACCTGGAGAACGAGATCATGATTCGCAGCCGTGCGATCGTCGCAAGCATGGGCCTTGCCCTGATGGCCGCGGGCTGCACCCGCTTCGGCGCGCCTCCTCCGGCGCAGCCGGCCCCGATCCAGCCGATGCCGACGGCGCCCGTCGCGGTGACGCAGCTTCCCCCGCCGCCCGTCGAGCCGCAGCCGGCGGTGCAGCCGGAGCCGGCCGCGCTGCCGCCGCCGGAGGCGCAACTCGCGGTGCAGCGCTCCGACCTGATCGGCGGCTGGACCATCCAGGCGGACGGCCAGCGTTGCCAGCTGTTCATGGTGCTGACGGGGTGGACCGGCGGCTATCGCGCCTCGACCCGCGGCTGCCAGTCGGACGTGCTGAAAGGCGTGTCGGCCTGGGACCTGAACGGCAACGAGATCACGCTGAAGGATGCCAACGCCGCGCCGGTCGCGACGCTCTATTCGACGGCTCCGAGCACCTTCCAGGGCCGGCTGTCGAACGGCACGGGCCTGACGGTCAGCCGCTAGCGCGCTTTCCGATCGGATGGATCATCCGATCGAGAAGAAATCGCGCCAGCTTTAAAAGCGTGAGCCTATCCTTGTCGTTCAGATCGGCTTGATCTGAACGGGATAGGCTAGCGCGCTTTCCGGTCGGATGGATCATCCGATCGAGAAGAAATCGCGCCAGCTTTAAAAGCGTGAGCCTATCCTTGTCGTTCAGATCGGCTTGATCTGAACGGGATAGGCT
>JAEZMP010000693.1 GCA_023442215.1 Pseudomonadota bacterium | reverse complement strand
CTGTACATTCAACATATAATAACAAGTTAGGGCCGCAGGGTTTCAAAGCCGCGCCAAAAGCGGCAGCCCTCGGGAGGAAGCGTCCAAGAAGCGGATATCCCCGGCCGTGGGCGACGGCGGGATTGCTACCGCTTTGCGTGCCGCTTGCTCCCCGCGCCCTCGGGGAGGTGACAAGATGGCGGAGTGGCTCATCGGCATCGATGCCGGCGGCACCATGACCAAGGCCGCGCTGTTCGACACGAACGGACGCGAACGGGCCTGCGAACGGTTTCCAAACCAGATGCTGTTTCCGGCGCCCGGCCACACCGAGCGCGATGCCGATGCGATGTGGCGCGCGGCGGCGAGCGCGGTGCGCCTGCTCATGGAGCGGACAGGCGTGGCGCCCGGCGAGATCGCCGGAATTTCCACCGCAGGTTACGGCTCCGGGCTCTATGTGGTCGACCGCGCCGGCGATCCGGTGCGGCCCGGCATCGTTTCCACCGACACCCGCGCCACCAACCTCGTCGAGCGCTGGCGCAAGGACGGCCGGTTCGCGCAGCACTCCCCGCGCATCCAGCAGCGGCTGTGGTGCGGCCACTCCATGACGCTGATGGCCTGGCTCGCCGAGAACGAGCCGGAGGTGGTGGCGCGCGCCCACTCGGTGCTGTTCTGCAAGGACTTCCTGCGCGGCCGGCTCACCGGGGACATCTCGTCCGATCCGACCGACGGCGGCATCTCCGGGCTGATGGACAATGTCAGCCGCGGCTATCCGAAGGAGGTGCTGCGCGATCTCGGGCTCGAAGCCTGGCTCGACAAGCTGCCGCCGCTCGGCCCCTCCGAGGCCGTGGTCGGCGGGGTCACCGCGCGCGCGGCGGAAGAAACGGGATTGCTTGCCGGCACGCCGGTGGTGCGCGGCCTCGTCGACGTCACCGCGGCTTCCATCGCCTCCGGCATCACCGAGGCGAGCCGGCTCGCCGTCGTCGCCGGCACCTTCTCCATCAACCAGACCCTGCACCGGTCGCCCCGGCTGGAGCACCTGCCGTTCCTGCAGAGCCCCTACCCCATCGACGGGCTCTATCTCGCCACCGAGGGCGCGGCGACCTCCGCCGGCAATCTCGAGTGGTTCTGCAAGTCCGTGCTGATGGCCGGCCGGAGCCCCGACCCCGGTGGCCGCTCGATCTACGACATCTGCAACGAGGCCGTGGGCGAGAGCCTGGAGCGGCCGAACGACATCCTGTTCCTGCCCTACCTGTTCGGCGGGCCGGACGGCGCGCCCGCCGGTTTCCTGGGTCTTTCCGCCGGCCACCAGTTCGGCGACGTCGTCCGGGCGATCTACGAAGGCATCGCCTTCGCCCACAAGGTGGACATCGAGTTGCTCCTGTCCGGGCGCGATGCCGCCCACCCGCAGGCGATCCGGCTCGCCGGCGGCGCGGCGCGCTCGACGATCTGGGCGCAGATCTTCGCCGACGTGCTGGAACTGCCGGTCGAGCTGACGGAGGGCAGCGAACTCGGCGCGCTCGGCGTCGCCATCACCGCCTCGGTCGGGCTCGGCATCCACGCCGATTTCCGCACCGCCATCGGCAGCATGGTGCGCGTCTCGCGCCGGTTCGAGCCGCAGGCTCGCCGCTTCCCGGCGCTGCGGGAGAAATATGCCCGCTTCAAGACCGCGACCGCCGCGATGTCGTCGCTCTGGCGCGCGCCGCAGCCCGCCCTCGTCGCCGCCTGAAGGAGAAGGCTCATGTCGATCCTGATCGAGGGCGTCGAACGGCGCGTCGACGGCGAGACCCACCTCGCCGACATCAATTTCGCCCTGACTCCGGGACGCCTGCATGTGCTGGTGGGACGGACCGGCGCCGGCAAGACCTCGCTGCTGCGCGTCATCGCCGGCCTCGACCGGCCGAGCGCCGGCCGGGTGATGGTGGACGGCCGCGACGCGCGCGGCATTCCCCTGAACAAGCGGCGGGTGGCGTTCGTCTACCAGCAGTTCGTCAACTATCCCTCGTTCACGGTGTTCGAGAACATCGCCGCGCCGCTGCGCCGCGCGGGCCTCGCGCGGGGGGCCATCGACGCCAGGGTGCGAGAGACGGCGGCGCTGCTCCACATCGACCACCTGCTCGACCGGCTGCCGGCCGCGCTTTCCGGCGGCCAGCAGCAGCGCGTCGCCATCGCCCGCGCGCTCGTCAAGGACGCCGACGTGCTGTTGCTCGACGAGCCGCTGGTCAATCTCGACTACAAGCTGCGCGAGGAACTGCGCTCTGAACTGCGGGCGATCTTCCGCCGCTCCGGCCGGCTGGTGGTCTACACCACCACCGAGCCGGTGGAGGCGATGCAGATGGGCGGCACCACCATCCTGATGGACGAGGGCCGCATCATCCAGACCGGCGAGGCGATCGAGGTCTACCGCCGGCCGGCCTCGCTGAGGGCCGCCGAGATCTTCTCCGATCCGCCGATGAACCTCGTGCCCGCGCGGCTCGACGGCGACCGGCTGAGCCTTGCCGGCGTGACCGTTCCCCGCCCCGCCCACATGGCCGAGGCAGCGGAAGGGCCGGCCTTCGTCGGGCTGCGCCCGAGCCAGCTCGCCATCGGCCTCGAAGGGGCGCCGACCGGCATCGCACTGTCCGGCGCCGTCACCCTCGCAGAGGTCAACGGCTCGGAGACCTTCGTCCACATCGAGGCCGGCAACGCGCTCTGGATCGCGGAGCGCCACGGCGTTCACCCCACAGCGCCGGGCACGCCGGTGATCGCCGCGATCGATCCCGACCGGCTCTACCTGTTCGCACCGGCCGGCCACCTCGTGGCCGTTCCGCCCACCGCCAGCCGCGAGGCGCACTGATGGCCGAGATCCGCATCGAAGGCGTCCGCCACTCCTATTTCCCCTACCCCAGCGAGCCGCGCCACTGGGCGCTGAAACGGGTCGACCATGTCTGGCGGGACGGCGGCGCCTACGCCCTGCTCGGCCCGTCCGGCTGCGGCAAGACCTCCATGCTCAACATCATCTCCGGGCTGGTGCAGCCAAGCGAAGGCCGCATCCTGTTCGGCGGCGTCGACATGACCGACGTGCCGACCGAGCGGCGCAACATCGCCCAGGTGTTCCAGTTCCCGGTGATCTACGACACCATGACGGTGCGGGCGAACCTCGCCTTTCCCCTGCGGAACCGGCGCGTGCCGGACGCGGAGGTGAAGCGGCGCGTCGAGGAAGTCGCCGAGATGCTGGATCTCGGCCGGCTGCTCGACAAGCGCGCGGCGAGCCTGAGTGCCGCCGAAAAGCAGACGATCTCCCTCGGCCGCGGACTGGTGCGGCCGGACGTGGCGGCGATCCTGTTCGACGAGCCGCTCACGGTGATCGATCCGCAGGTGAAATTCGAGCTGCGCCGCAAGCTGAAGGCCGTGCACGAGCACCTGAAGCTGACGATGATCTACGTCACCCACGACCAGAACGAGGCGCTGACCTTCGCCGACACCATCGTCATCATGTATGATGGCGAGGTCGTGCAGGTCGGGCCGCCGGAAGATCTTTACGAGCGGCCGCAGCACAGCTTCGTCGGCTATTTTATCGGCTCGCCGGGCATGAACCTGCTGCCGGCACGTATCGAGGGCGAGCGCCTCGCGTTCTGCGGCCAGAGCCTCGCCATGCCATCGGGGATGGGCCAACGGCTGCCGGAGCGCGCGAGCCTACAGCTCGGCGTGCGGCCCGGCGCGATGCGCCTCGTTTCCCCCGGCGCCGACCGCGCCGCGCTGCCGGCGCGGGTGGAGGACGTGGAGCGGCTCGGGCCGTTCTCGGTGGTCGACGTG
>JAEZMP010000660.1 GCA_023442215.1 Pseudomonadota bacterium | reverse complement strand
GACATGCACTATTTCCGCCATGGCCGGACCGGCGACTTCGTGGTGCGCTCGCCGCTCGTGCTCGGCCACGAAGTCGCAGGGGAGATCGTCGAGATCGCCGGCACGGCGCCCGGCCTCGCCGTGGGCGACCGCGTCGCGGTCAATCCGTCGCGCTGGTGCCATCGGTGCCCGCAGTGCCTGGAGGGGCGTGAGAACCTCTGCGAGAACATCTACTTCATGGGGTCCGCGTCGAAGACGCCCCACATGCAGGGCGGTTTCGCCACGCTGTTCGACGCGACCGCGGAACAGTGCGTTAAGGTGCCGGGAACGTTGCCGTTCGCGGCAGCGGCGCTCGCCGAACCCCTCGCCGTCTGCCTCCACGCCGTGGCGCGGGCGGGCGACCTGCGCGGCCGTCATGTCGTGCTGTTCGGCGCGGGGCCGATCGGCCTTCTCACCATGATCGCCGCCCGCCGTGCCGGGGCGGCCGCGATCACCGTGGTCGATATCGCCGCCGCTCCGCTCGCCTTCGCAAGCCGGCTCGGCGCCGACCGCATCGTCGACATCTCCAGCGGCCCGGACGAGCTCGAGGCGATTGCGGCCGACCGGCCGTTCGACGTCGCCATGGAGATCTCGGGCACGGCGGCCGGCCTCGCCACCGCGATCGAGACGGTTCGCCGGGGCGGCACGCTCGTGCAGATCGGCAACCTCCCGGGTGGTCCGCTGCCTGTGCCGGCGAACAAGCTGATGGCCAAGGAACTCGATCTGCGCGGATCGTTCCGGTTCGGACCCGAGTTCCGCGAGGCGGTGGACCTCATTGTGACGGGCAAGATCGACGTGCTCGGCATCGTCACGGGCTACAGGCCGCTTTCGGACGCGCCGGCCGCGTTCCGGCTGGCGCTCGACCGCTCCCAGAGCGTAAAGGTCGTCCTGACGGCCGCCTGACCGATTCAGGCTCCACATAAGAAGCGGGGGGCCTCGCCCGCGCCGGCTCGGTCCCCCGGCAAGCTTCAGGCGTCGGGAGGCGCTTCTCATGACGGAACGAGACGGGAGCGACGTTCGCGAGAAGAACGTGGTTCTGGTGGCGGAGGCCGAGCTGGCCGCCGCGGTTCGCGACCGGCTGGCGGCCGTCGGGGCAAGCCCGCTGGTGGTGGAGGCGACGACACGGGCGATGATGCACGCCTCGCGCCTCGGGGTGGACAGCCACGGTGTGCGCCTGACCGAGCACTATGTGCACATGATGGAAGGTGGCCGCGTCAACCCGCGCCCCAACGTGACGGTGCGGCGAACGGCTGCCGGGTCTGCGGTCGTGAATTGCGACGACGGCCCCGGCCACGTCGGCGCCTACCGCGCGGTCGAACTCGGCTGCGAGATCGCCCGGGAAGCGGGTGTCGCGGCAATCGGCGTCGAGCACTCCTCGCATTTCGGCGCCGCCGGCGCTTACGCGCTCGCGGGCGCGGAGGATGGCTTCATCACGTTCGCGACCACCAACACCGATTCCGTGGTGACCCTGCATGATGGCGCGGCGCCGTTCCATGGCACCAACCCGATCGCGCTTGCCGCCCCCGTGCCGGGCGAGCGGCCATGGCTGTTCGACATGGCCACGTCGTCGATCCCGATGAACCGCGTGCTCCTCTATCGCTCCCTGAACAAGGCGCTACCGGAGGGTGTCGCCGCCGACGAGCACGGCTACGCCACCATCGACCCGTTCGCATTCCGGATGCTGCTGCCGCTCGGCGGCACGGAATACGGCTACAAGGGCGCCGGCCTCGCCGGCATCGCCACGCTACTCTCCGCCGTGCTGATGGGCACGACCCTCGATCACGACTTCATCCCGATGTACAGCGAGGAGCGTTTCACGCCGCGCAACATGGGCCACTTCGTCCTGGTGATCGACCCCGAGCGCTTTGCCGGCCGCGCGCTCTACGAAGCCACGATGTCGCGCTACGTCGCGGCCGTGCGCGCCGCGCCGCAGCGCGGCGATCCAGAGGTCATGGCACCGGGCGATCGTGAATGGAAGGTCGCGGACGCGCGCGCCCGCGATGGCATCCCGATCGATCCCGACACGGCGCGCTTCCTCGGCTTCGCCTGAGCGAAGCCGGTTCGTCAGCCTCCGGACGCCGCCATCCGCGCGGCGTGCCGGTTGTGCTCGGCGACGATAGCCGGCAGGTCGACCGTCACCACCCTGCCGTCTCGCACGATGGCCCGGCCGCCGACGAAGGTGTGCCGTGCCGTGCCCGGCATGCAGAACAGCGTTGCCGCGACCGGGTCCGACAGACCGCCCGCGAACGTGACGGCATCGAGGTCGAGGGTGAAGAAATCGGCGCACTTGCCCGGCTGAAGCGCGCCGATGTCGTCGCGGCCGAGAACCGCCGCGCCACCGCGCGTCGCGACCTCCAGCATCTCACGCGCCTTCATCCACTCGTGCGCCCGGTCGGCGTGCGAGGTCGGCAGCGGATTGTCCGGCCCGGCCGGTGGCGGCAACCCGATCCTAAGGCGCGCGAGCAGCATCGCCATGCGTGCCTCGTTGAGCATGTGATTGGCGTCGTTGCTGGCCGAGCCATCGACGCCGAGGCCGACCTTCACACCGGCATCGAGATATTGGCGCACCGGCGCGATGCCAGAGGCGAGCCGCATGTTCGAACTCGGGCAGTGACACACGCCCGTGCCGCGACGGGCGAAGCGGCGGATCTCATCGTCGTTGACGTGAATGGCGTGGGCATACCAGACGTCGCCGCCGGCCCAGTCGAGCGTCTCCAGATAATCCACCGGCCGCATGCCGAAGCGTCCCAGCGTGAAACGCTCCTCGTCGATGGTTTCGCACAGATGGGTGTGAAGGCGCACGCCTAGGCGGCGCGCCATGCCGGCCGATTCCCGCATCAGTTCGGGCGTCACGGAGAACGGCGAGCACGGCGCCAGCACGATCTGCGTCATCGCGCCCGTTCCGGTCTCGTGATAGCGCGCGACCACCCGCTCGCAGTCCGCGAGGATCGCGTCCTCGTCCTCCACGCAGGAATCCGGCGGCAGGCCGCCGCGGGACTCGCCGAGCGACATAGACCCCCGCGACACCACGAAGCGGATGCCGATCTCCCGCGCGGCCGCGATCTGGTCGTCCACGCGGCAGCCGTTCTGGAACACGTAGGCGTGGTCGAACAGCGTGGTGCAGCCGGAGAGCGCCAGTTCCGCCGCGCCGACGATGGTGGCCGTCCGCGAGGCTTCAGGCGTGCGGGAGGCCCAGATGCGATAGTGCGCCTTCAGCCAGGGGAACAGGTTGGTGTCCTGCGCGGCCGGGAGGTTGCGCGTCAGCACCTGGTCGAGATGATGATGGCAGTTGACGAGGCCGGGCAGGACGATCTGGCCGGAAAGATCGATCACCTCGTCCGCCGTCTCCGGCAGTGCATCGGCCGGACCGACGGCGACGATGATGCCGTCGCGCGCGAACAGACCCGCATCGCGCAGTTCGCGGCGCTCATCGTCCATGGTCACCAGAACGGCGGCGTTCTTCGCCAGCAGCGTCGTCACGATGGTCTCCCGGGCTGGAAGCGCCGGCCGCTCACACGGCGCGGCGGAGATGGAGCGGCACAATCCGTCCGCGCCCGGCGTCGGTCAAGCGCGCCTGCCGCGCGTGCCCGAGCATCAGGCCGGCAGCGCCGTGAACGCACGGTAGCGCCGCCTGCCGGTGATGTCGCGGACCACGGGGTCGAGGTCGGCCAGCAGCACCTGGATCGCCTGCGGACTGATATCGAGCGCGGAGGCCGCCATGGCCACCGTGACGATGGGCTTCGCGAGCAGGAAATCCACCAGGTCCGGCATCCGGGAGTTCTTGCGGCGCCCGGCGAGCCGGGTGGCGAGCCGGCGGTGCACCAGGACCAGACGGTCGTGATCTTCTAGGCCGAGCCGCGCCCCGGCGGCGATGCCATCGAGAATGCGCACGAGCCGGCCGGTGGCACCCGCCGGGGTTGGTCCGCGCCGGCCTTCGAGCAGGCCGGCATTCAGGCAGGCGAGATGGTTGAGCGTCTTGCCCCGCCGGCGCCG
>JAEZMP010000595.1 GCA_023442215.1 Pseudomonadota bacterium | reverse complement strand
GCTCGCGCCGGAACATCCCCGGCCGCGCATCGTTAGGCCCGTTCCCGACGACACGGAGCGGCCCCATGAAAGCGCTGACCTGGCACGGCAAGAGCGACATCCGGTGCGAAAGCGTGCCCGATCCGCAGATCCTGCACGACCGCGACGCCATCATCCGCGTCACCGCCTGCGCGATCTGCGGCTCGGACCTGCACATCTACGACGGCGTCATCCCCTCGATGGAGAGTGGCGACGTCGTCGGCCACGAGGCGATGGGCGAGGTCGTTGAAGTCGGCCGCGGCAACAGCAAGCTCAAGGTCGGCGACCGGGTGGTGGTGCCGTTCACCATCTCCTGCGGCGAGTGCTTCTTCTGCAAGCGCGGGTTCTATTCCGGCTGCGAGCGCAGCAACCCCAATCAGGATGCCGCCCGCAAGCTCTGGGGCAACTCGCCGGGCGGCCTGTTCGGCTATTCGCACCTGCTCGGCGGCTTTCCCGGCGGCCAGGCGGAATATCTCCGCGTGCCCTACGCCGATGTCGGGCCGATCAAGGTGCCGGCCGGACTCGACGACGAGCAGGTGCTGTTCCTGTCGGACATCTTCCCGACCGGCTACATGGCGGCGGAGTTCTGCGACATTGAGCCGGGCGACACCATCGCCATCTGGGGCTGCGGCCCGGTCGGCCAGATGGCGATCCGCTCCGCCTTCCTGCTCGGTGCGGAACGGGTGATCGCCATCGACACCGTGCCGGAGCGTCTCGAACTGGCGCGCCAGGGCGGCGCGGTCACGCTCGATTTCATGGAGCAGGATATCTACGACCGCATCATGGAATACACCCGCGGACGCGGCGCCGACGCGTGCATCGATGCCGTCGGCACCGAGGCCGAGACGATGGCGAGCGCCGATTCCATGCTCGACCGCGCCAAGGTCGCGCTGTTCATGGGCACGGACCGCCCCCATGTGCTGCGGCAGGCGATCCATTGCTGCCGCAATTTCGGCACCGTCTCCATCGTCGGCGTCTATGGCGGCTTCCTCGACAAGATCCCGATGGGCTCGGCGATCAACCGCGGCCTGAAATTCCGCATGGCCCAGACGCCGGTCCAGCATTACCTGCCGATGCTGCTCGACCGCATCGAGAAGGGTGAGATCGACCCGTCCTTCGTCATCACCCACCGCGCGTCCCTCGAGGAGGGTCCCGACCTCTACAAGACGTTCCGCGACAAGAAGGACGGCTGCATCAAGGTCGTCCTGAAGCCCTGACGGCGGGCGGCCGCGCCGCCCAGAAGGAGAAGACCATGGCTTCCTCCCTCCGCCCCCTTGCCGTCGTGACCGGTGCGTCCACAGGCATCGGGCGCGAACTCGCCCGCATCGCCGCCGAGCACGGCTACGATCTCGTCGTCGCCGCCGACGAGCCGCTGATCGAAGACACCGCGATCTATCTGCGCGGCTTCGGCATAGAGGTGCTGCCGGCCCAGGCGGATCTCTCCACGACCGGTGGCGTGGACGACCTCTGTGCCCGCATTCACTCCATCGGGCGCACGCCGCAGCTTCTCATGGCGAATGCCGGCGTCGGTCTCGGCCATGCCTTCCTCGATCAGGACCCGGCCGACTGGCGCCGGGTGATCGACACCAACATCACTGGCACGCTCGCCTTGATCCATAAGGTCGGAGGGGAGATGCGCGCCGCGGACGCCGGCCGCATTCTCATCACCGGGTCCATCGCCGGTTTCATGCCGGGCTCCTTCCAGGCGGTCTACAACGGCACCAAGGCGTTCCTGAACTCGTTCTCGTTCGCGCTGCGCAACGAACTGAAGGACACCGCCGTGACGGTGACCTGCCTGATGCCTGGCCCCACCGACACCGAGTTCTTCGCCCGCGGGGACCTTCTCGACACCAAGGTCGGCCAGGACGAAAAGGACGATCCGGCCGACGTCGCCGCCGCCGGGTTCGAAGCGATGATGAACGGCGAAGGCGACGTCGTCGCCGGCTGGAAGAACAAGCTGCAGAGCGCCGCTGCGAACGTGCTTCCTTCCGGTTTCCTCGCGGAACAGCACCGCAAGATGGCCGAGCCGGGCTCGGGCACCCACTGACGCGATGCGTCGTCAGGCGGCAGAGCATATCCCGCCGACCACCGGCCGGCGGGAAAGCCGTTGTCGAAAGCCCCTGTGGCAAAGCTCCGCCGTCTGCGGATCGCCTGCGGCACGAGGCGAACTCCACGATGAACATCCGTCGATGTGAGAGATCCGGGCGCAGGCCAGGAGCCGTCCTTGTCGAGCCGCTCCCTGTCGTTCAGATCGAACGATCTGAACGCAACAGGCTAAAGAGGCTCGCCCGGCACAGCGGAAGGCAGCGGACCGGCGCCGAAATCGTCAGCGGATTCGATGCCGAGCATCTCGCTCAGCCGGTCTCGGGCGCGGCTCACGCGACTCTTCACGGTTCCGACCGCGCAGCCACAGATTTCCGCCGCTTCCTCATAGGAAAAGCCCGACGCGCCGATCAGGATCAGCGCCTCGCGCTGGTCCGGCGGCAGGCGTTCGAGCGCGGTACGGAAGTCCGCGAGGTCGAGATGGGGAAGCTGCCCCGGCTGGGCGACCAGATGAGAGGCGGCGATGCCGTCGACGTCCTGCACCTCGCGCCGGTGCTTGCGGCGGTGGGAGAAGAACGTGTTGCGCAGGATCGTGAACAGCCACGCCCTCAGGCTGGTGCCCTCGGTGAAGGACGCGAAGGCCGCCCAGGCCTTCATGATCGTCTCCTGCACCAGGTCGTCCGCTCTGTCCGGATCACCGCACAGCGAGATCGCGAAGGCGCGCAGCGACGGCAGCTCTGCGATCAGAGCCTCCTTCAGCTTCGGGCCGGGGCCGTCGGAGGGCGGCCTCTTCTTCGGGATGGTGGGATCGAACGCCTCCGGGGGAGCCGCATCGGCGCGCTGGGGTGCGCTCATGAGCCCTCTCCGGAGTCCGTCACGGATTCCTTCTTGTCCAGCTCGTCGAGAAGCCGGCTGAACCGGTCCGGAACCGGCTCGGACAGGATCCCGTCATAGAGCCGGCGCAACTGCACCCCAAGGTGAGCCCTGACCTTTGGCTCGACGCCCGCGCCCGCGTCGGTGCCCTTGTCGGGTACGAGCGCGCGCCTTTTCGCCTCTTGGTTCATTTGATCTGTCATGCTCTGATACGCTTCCGTCTGCCCCGTGCCAGTCACGCGGCAGCGGGAGTTCATCTCGAAAACACCTCACGGTCGAACGGGTTCCACCGTCCGCGGTGAAAAAAGATCGCTTCCG
>JAEZMP010000587.1 GCA_023442215.1 Pseudomonadota bacterium | reverse complement strand
TGGCGCCGTGGTGATCGACCGCCGAGACGCCGACGGCGAGCGGACCGTCCTCGCGGGTGCCCGTGATCGCCGCGAGGCCCGACATCGCCTGGATGATCAGGTCCTGGCCGGGGCGGTCGACATAGGGCCCGTCCGGACCGAAACCGGACGCCGAAGCATAGACGATGCGCGGATTCGTCTCGCGGATATCCTCGAAGCCGAGGCCGAGCTTCGCCATCACGCCCGGCCGGTAGTTCTCGGCCACGACGTCCGCGCCTTCCACCAGCTTGCGGGCGATGGCAAGCCCTTCCGCGCTCTTCAGGTTGAGGGCGAAGCTGCGCTTGTTGCGGTTGCCGGTGAGCTGCAGCATCGTCTGGCCGTCCACCTGACGGTTCGCACCACCCCACTTCCGCTGGAAGGCCCCTTCCACGGGTTCGATGGCGATGACGTCAGCCCCGAGATCGGCAAGGAACTGGATGCCGACCGGCCCCATCAGGAAGTGATTGAAGCTGACGATCCGAATTCCCTCCAGGTGTCTCAAGGAACTCTCCGTTTGATGTGTGAAAGCGCTTTCAAGACAAGTACCGTCGATGCCGGGGGAGTGCAACCGGAAAACGGCCCGGGCACTGACCATGCTGGCGCCGATCGGGGGCGGGCCGCAGACCCGCCCTCCATCAGAGTGAGAAGGCACCGAAGTCCCGCGATTTCAGGAGATTAAGGGACGTTGACGCCGTCAGCGGGGGCATCACAGATGCCGGCGCCATTCCTCGATTGCTAACCGGAGCGTTGGTCGACGACCGACATCGGAGCGCCAACAGGAATACGTCTGTGCTTTTTTCCGCCGCGGGCCTTGAATTCCCTCGTCAACCCCGCGATCATATGAAAACGCTTTCATACGTTAGCGGGCAGGGCGGTTCCGCCTCCGCGTCCGACAGGAAGCGCTTGCAGCATCGGTGCAGGAACGCCTTCGCGCGTGGCATGCCGGGAACCACCCGCAGCCGACACCGGGCGCACGGGAGGAAACATGTTCGACTTCATCATCGTCGGCGGGGGATCGGCGGGATCGGCCTTGGCGGCGCGGCTGTCCGAGGATCCGGATGCCCGCGTCCTCCTGCTGGAGGCGGGGCCCCGCGACTGGAACCCCTACATCCACATGCCCGTCGGCTTCTACAAGACGACCAAGGGCTCGCTGACCTGGCGCTACGAACTGGCGCCGCAGGTCCACCAGAACGGCATCACGCCGCTCTACCCGCAGGGGCGCGTGCTCGGCGGCGGCTCGTCCATCAATGCGCAGGTCTATATCCGCGGCAATGCGGAAGACTACGATACATGGGCTGAAATGGGCTGTCCCGGCTGGGGCTACGGGGATGTGCTGCCCTATTTCAGGCGGGCGGAGAGCAACGAGAAGTTCTCCGGCACCTATCACGGTACGGACGGGCCGCTCAGTGTGGTCGACCAGCGCCATCCCCACAAGCTGAGCAAGGCCTTCGTGCAGGCCTGCCAGGACTACGGGATTCCCTACAATCCCGATTTCAACGGCGCATCCCAGCTCGGCACCGGGCTCTATCAGACGACCAACCGCGACGGCCGCCGGTGCAGCGCGGCCGTCGCCTATCTGCGGCCGGCGTCGCGGCGTCCGAACCTGACCATCCGCACCGGCGTCCATGTCAGCCGCATCGTGATCGAGCGGGGCAGGGCGGTTGGCGTCGAGATCGGCAGGGACGGGCGGCTCGTCACCGAGCGCGCCTCCCGCGAGGTCGTCGTCACCTCCGGTGCGATCGGTTCGCCGAAATTGCTGATGCTGTCGGGCATCGGGCCGAGCGCACATCTTGCCAGCCACGGCATCAAGACGCTGGTGGATCTGCCCGGGGTCGGACAGAACCTGCACGACCATCTCGACGTGTTCATGATGTACAATGTGAAGGACGTCGATTCCTACGACGCCTACAAGAAGGCGCGGCGAAAGATCATGCCGGGGCTGCAATATGCCCTGTTCCGGAATGGGCCGGTGGCCGGCACCATCGTCGAGGGCGGCGCGTTCTGCGCCACCAGCAAGGACCTGCCGGCGCCCGATCTCCAGTACCACTTCCTGCCGGGGACCGGGGTGGAGGAGGTCAACGACACCGCCGAAACCGTGACCGGCAACGGATGCACGCTCAACGGCTACTTCATGCATCCCCGTGCACGAGGCGCCGTGACCCTGAAAAGCGCCGATCCCCGCGTGCCGCCCTCGATCGATCCGAACTTCCTCGGCGACCCCTACGACGTCGAACGGACGATCGACTGCGTGAAGGTCGGCCAGGAGATCATGTCCCAGCCCTCGATGGCGAAGTTCATCGTCAACGAGTTCATGCCGGGCTCCAGGGTTCGCTCGCGTGCCGATTACGAAGCCCTTGTTCGCAAGATCGGGCGTTCGGGCTATCATCCCGTTGGCACCTGCAAGATGGGGCAGGACGAGATGGCGGTCGTGGACCCGCAGCTCCGCGTCCACGGTGTCGACGGGCTGCGCGTTGCCGATTCGTCGATCATGCCCCGCCTCGTTTCCGGCAACACCAATGCGCCGAGCATCATGATCGGCGAGCGCGCGTCGGATTTCATCCGCGGCAACCGGGTCGGCGCGGCGTGACGCGCCCCCGCCCAAACAATCAGACGGCCGCACCGGCGGCCACCGAACGTCCTGGGAGGACACGTCCATGAACTATGTTTCTACCGTCCGCGAATACGGCATCGTCGTCGACGGATATTCGACCGGCAGCTCGCAGATGATCGATCGCGTCTCGCCCGCCTCCGGGCGGCTGGTCTCGCGCTTCGTCAGCGGCACCGCCGAGGATGCGGCCGCCGCCATCGGGGTCGCGCGCAAGGCGTTCGATGACGGGCCGTGGCCGCGCCTGTCCGGCCTGGAGCGGGCGGCCATCCTGCGCCGCTGGGCCGACCTGATCGCCGAGGACAAGGAGCGGCTCGCCCGCATCGAGGTGGACGAGGTCGGCAAGCCGATCCGCATGGCGCGTGGCGACCTCGACGGGGTGATCGACCTCTTCCAGTTCGCGGCGAGCCTTGCCATGCAGGTCCACGGCGAGACCTACACCAATCTCGGCCCGGACAAGACCGCCTGGGTGCACCGCGAGCCCGTGGGCGTGGTCGGCATGATCATCCCGTGGAACTTCCCGGCCATCATCTATGCCCAGAAGGTGCCCTACGCGCTGGCCGCCGGCTGCACGGTGGTGGTGAAGCCGTCGGAATTCACCTCCGGCACCGCGCTCGAACTGCCCCGGCTCGCCCGGGAGGCCGGCGTGCCCGACGGCGTCATCTCGGTCGTCACCGGCTTCGGCGACCCGGTCGGCGAGGCCCTGGTGAAGAGCCCCGACGTCGATTTCGTCTCCTTCACCGGCTCCACCAATGTCGGCCGCCGCATCGTCGCCAACTCGGCCGAGACGCTCAAGCGGGTGTCGGTCGAGCTCGGCGGCAAGTCGGCGAACATCATCTTTGCCGACGCGGATCTGGACGACGCGATCGACGGCGCGCTGTTCGGCGTGTTCTTCAACCAGGGCGAATGCTGCTGTGCCGGCACGCGCCTGCTGGTCGACGAAGCGATCGCCGACACGTTCGTCGAGCGGCTGACCGCGCGTGCCAAGGCGATGAAGGTCGGCAGCGTCCACGACGATGACAGCGACGTCGGCGCGATGATCAGCGAGACCCACCTCAACCGGGTGTGTACCTATCTCGACAAGGGCAAGTCCGAGGGCGCGCGG
>JAEZMP010000576.1 GCA_023442215.1 Pseudomonadota bacterium | reverse complement strand
GCCCTGCTCGGTGCGAACGGGGCGGGCAAGTCGACCCTGATCAAGTGCCTCTCAGGCGCGATCGTGCCGGACTCCGGGACGATGATGGTCGGCGTCGAACATTTCGACGGCTTCACGCCGAGAACGGCGCGACAGGCCGGCATTTCCGTCATCTATCAGGACCTCTCGCTGGCCGCGAGCCTCGATGTCGCCGACAACATGTTCCTCGGTCAGGAGCTCCGCATAGGCCCGTTCGTCCGCAAGCGCGCGCAGCGCCGGGAAGCCGCGCGCTGGCTCGACGAGCTCGGTGTCGACATCCGGCCGACCGCGGCCCTGTCCACACTCGGCAACGCAGGTCTTCAGGCCGTCGAGATCGCCAAGTCGCTGCGCACCCGGCCGAAGGTGCTCATCCTCGACGAGCCGACGGCCGCGCTCTCCGAGAAGGAGGCGGAAGCGCTCGGCGAGCAACTGCTTGCGCTGAAGAAGCAGCAGCTTCCGCTGCTCTATGTCACCCACCGCCTCGCCGAGGTGTTCGCGCTCGCGGACCGCGTGACGGTGCTGCGCGGCGGACAGGTCGTGCTGACCGGTGCCGTGAAGGACCTCAGCCGCGACGATCTGGTCGATGCCATCGCCGGGGAACGCATTGCCCGCGGCCGGCCGGCTCTTCAGGCCGGTGCCGCGCGGAAGACGGCCGTCTCCGTCCGTGGCCTTCTGGCGCCGGGCATCGGGCCGGTCGACGTCGATATCCGTGAGGGCGAGGTGCTCGGCGTCTTCGGCCTCGTCGGCTCGGGCCGCACCGAGCTGCTGGAGACCCTGTTCGGCAGCCACCGCCGCTTCGCCGGCACGGTCTCGATCGACGGCCAGAACGTCGCGGCCTCGAGCCCCGGCGACGCGGTCGCGGCCGGCATCGCGCTCGTGCCCTCCGACCGCCTGCGCAAGAGCATCATCGCGCCGCTGTCCGCGGGCGAGAACATGCTGCTGCCGTCCTATGCCGCGCTCGCGCTGGCGGGCGTGCGGCGCTTCGCCCGCGAGCGCCTGGCGTTCACCACGGCCGTGACGCCTCTCAACCTCCAGCCACCGCGCAGCGACCTCCAGGCCCGCCGGTTCTCCGGCGGCAACCAGCAGAAGCTCGTCATCGCCCGCTGGCTGAACGACACCATCGGCTGCCGGCTGCTGATGCTCGACGAGCCGACGCAGGGCGTCGACGTCGGCGCGCGGCGCGACATCTACGCCGCGATCCGCGCCAGCGCCGACGCGGGCAAGAGCGTGCTCGTCACGTCGTCCGAGCCGGAGGAACTGGTCCAGATCGCGGACCGGGTCGTCGTGCTCTCGGCGGGCCGGATCGCCGCCGTCGTCGAACATGAAGACATCGAAGAAGGCCGTCTCCTCGCGCTCGCGCACGAGGTCGAACATCAGGGACGGAAGACAGCATGAGCACCGAAACCGCCGCCGCACTGCCGCCGAGCCGCACCCGCCGGGGCCCTCCGGTCGAGCTTGTCGTCAACAACATCCTTCTTCTCGCGCTGCTGCTGCTGATCACGTATTTCTCCCTGGAAAGCAGC
Source organism: Pseudomonadota bacterium (assembly GCA_023442215.1). Lineage (GTDB taxonomy): Bacteria > Pseudomonadota > Alphaproteobacteria > Rhizobiales > Segnochrobactraceae > Pseudoxanthobacter. Next base: position 2,892 of record JAEZMP010000576.1, on the reverse strand, counting down.
GTCTTCCTGAGCGTCTCCAACTTCAAGGTGATCCTGACCAACTATGCCGCGATCGGCGTCGTGGCCGCGGTGATGGCGTTGCTCGTCATCGCCGGACAGGTGGACATGTCGGTCGGCTCCAATATCGGCTTTTCGGGCATGATCACGGCCCTTGCCATGACGTCCTGGGGCATGCCGGCAGGGGCGGGCGTGCTGATCGGCATCGGCACCGGGGCGCTGGTCGGGCTCGTCAACGGCATCCTGTGCGCCTATCTGCGCTTCAGCCCGATCATCGTGACGCTGGGCATGCTGAGCGTGCTGCGCGGCGCGACGCTTCTCACCAACTCCATCGAGGTCGCGGGCCTCGGCGACACCTTCTTCTGGATCGGAAACGGCAACCTGCTTGGCATCCCCGTGCTGCTCTGGGTGGTCGGCGCGGTGTTCCTGCTCTCCGCAGGGTTCCTGTCGATGACGGTCTGGGGACGCTACGTGTTCGCCATCGGCGTCAATCCGCAGGCGGCGTTCCTGGCCGCGCTTCCTGTCCGGCCGGTAGTACTCGGGCTCTATGTCGCGACCGGCACGGCGGCGGGGCTGGCCGGCGTACTGCTCGTCGCGCGCCTCGATGGCGCCTCGCCGGGATCGCTCGGACTGATGATGGAATTGCAGGCGCTCACCATCGTGCTCCTCGGCGGCGTCGCGTTCGCCGGCGGGCGAGGGCGCATCTTCGGCGTCCTCACGGCGTGGGTGTTCCTCGGCGTGCTCGACAATGGCCTGGTGCTGCTGGCGGTGCCGCCGTTCGTGCAGCTCGTGGCGAGCGGCCTTGCACTCGTGTTCGCGGCGAGCCTGGACGCCCTCGGCAACTTCCTCGGCCCGCGCCTCGAACAGCGCCGCCGCGTCAGCGAGCAATTGGCGCGGCTTTCGAGCTGATCGAACCTGTCGGCGGGCGTCGCGTCGACAGACTGGACAAGCCCGCATGACGTCCGCGGAACGCGGGCCGGACGATGTCGCCCCGGCCGGCGGAACAGGGGCGGGGCCGGGATCGGCGATTATCGCGGCGCCCCCTTGCGCACGGGGATGCGGCGTCGGACGGCGGAGCGGCCGGATGCGCTGGAGCGGCTACCCGGGCTCGGCGCGACGGGTCAAGGCTCCCCGGTTTCGCCGCTGGAAGAATGCAAGTCCGATAACACAGGTTATGGAACTGACGGCCGCATGGAATTTCCCCCGGCCGGTAAGACGGAAGACCGGATCCAGGCCCGCTCGCGGTGTCCACCTTCTGGCGGTGTCCACCTTCTCGCGGTCCGGACCAGAACAACGCGGCAGCCGGTGCACACGGGCCGGGTCTCGCTTCGTCCTGTAAGCGAGACCCGGGCGCCGGTCTTACAATGCGGTGTGTGACAGCCGCGCGGGCGATCCTTCCCAGGCGGTTCCGTCCGGCAGCACCTCACCCTTCATGATGACGGAAAGGTCGCCGAGCTGCGCGTCCTTGCCGATCTCGGCGTCGTAGAGAACGATGGCGTAGGAGCCGATGGTCGCGCGGTCGCGCACGGTCACGCGGCTCACCTTCATGACGCGATCCTCGAACAGATGGGTCTGGAGACCCGCGAGGTCGTTGAGTGCCACGTCGTCGCCGATATCGACCAGATCGAATTCGGTGATGTCGGTCGTGTCGATATAGCAGCGCTTGCCGATCCGGCAGCCCATCAGCCGCAGATAGAGCGGCAGCCACGGCGTGCCCTGCAAAGGCTGAAGCAGGTTCGGAACGGCGAGGTTCTCGTAGGTCGAGGTGACGAGTTCCGTCCGCCACACGAACGTGCTCCAGAGCGGCTGCGTCGTCGGCTTGTAGCGGCCCATGACGAGCCACTTGAGCGCGACCACCGACAGGCCGCAGCACAGCGCGAAGCCGAGATAGAGGAACGGGAACGCGAAGGCGACCAGCGTACCGTCGTCTGAGAGATCGTCGATGTCGCCGACGACCGACAGAAGCAGGCTGAACAAGGCGAGGAAGATCGTGAGCGACAGCACCACGCGGATCGCCTCGATCGCCAGCCGCGTCGCGACGAGCTTGCGCGAGGGATTGAAGCGCGCGCCTTCGTCGAACAGCCCCACGGTCTGGCGGACGGGAAGCGAAATCGGCGGCGAGCCGAACCAGGTGCCGTTCGGCGTTTCCGCCCCGCCATCCTCCGGCGGCTTCGACAGCACGCCGATCAGCACCTCATCGCCGATGGTGGCACCGGTCGGCAAGAGCGCGCTGTTGCCGATGAAGCTGCGCCGCCCGATCCTGGTACGTTCCAGGCGAATGGCGCCCAGCTCCGCCTTGGCCGCGCCGAACAGCACCGCGTCGGCGATGAAGCTCTCCGGCCCGATCTCGACAAGATCCGGAATGATCGCCGCCGCCGTCGAGATCTCGGCACGACGGCCGACTTTCACGCCGAGCGCGCGGTACCAAGGCACGACATAAAGCGTGGCGTAGATCGGGTGCAGCAGCAGCAGGGCGAGGTCGTTGACCTGCTGCACGAACCAGAAGCGCACGTAGAACCAGGAGTGAATGCCGTAGCGGCCGGGCTCCACGCGCCCCATGACGCAGCGCTTCACGAGAACGGTGAGCGCGCACATCAGCGGCACATAGGTCGCGGCGAGCAGCGGCGATATCAGCAGGTAGAGATAGCTTTCGGTCTGCCAGTCGACCTCGATCATCATGAGCAGGCCGGGCGCAATCGGCAGCACGGCGACGATCGGCAGTAGAAGTGCTGCGATCCACAGAACCGCCGTGGAGAGGATGCGCTGCGGCAGCGAGCTTTCCATGGGTTCGGCCGGCGTGGCCGTGCGGCCGGTCGACTGCGCCGGCGACCCGCTCCATATCTCGCCGTCGGGAATGCTGGCGCCGACGGCGAGCGACGAGAGATCCTCCAGCAC
>JAEZMP010000564.1 GCA_023442215.1 Pseudomonadota bacterium | reverse complement strand
CCCTCACCGCTTCGCGCCGGCCACGATAACGCGGATGATGGTGGAGGACTACGCCGCCGCCACGCGGCCGCGGCGGGAAACCGTCGCCGCCTGAAGGCGGTCCATGCGAGGAGACGGCCGGGCGTGCCACGCCCGGCCACACCAGAGCCTCAGCCGCCGAGCCGATAGCCGGCGAGGCGCTCGTAATAGGGCCGGGCCGCCTCGGCGACCGGCTTCAGCGCGTCGTCCAGTTCCTCGAAGCGCGTCCCGGACGCGGCGGACCGAAGCCCGTGGACGCTTCGACGGCGTGATACCAGTGTGGTGCCCATACGCCGTCGGTGTCGCGGCGGCCCGCCGGCCAGCCGAGCATCGCTGGGTCGAACGCAATGCCAGCGGCGCGGCAGAGCGCGGAGAGCACGCCTGCCGGGTCCGCCAGCACGTCGGCACCGTCGATGACGGGCGGGGCATGGCCGAGGCGGTCGGCGGCGCGCTCGAACAGCTCCGCCTGTTCGGCGAACCCGATGTCGCGCAGCGTCACGCTGTCCCGCTTCGCCGCATAGGAGGCGAGCACGCTTTCCGGGGCGCGGATCAGGAAGGCATGGACGAAGTCGGGCCGGTCCATCCAGTCGCGGCCGATCTCGCCGATCATGTGATGCGTCATGTGCTTCTGGTAGAACACCGGCCGGCCACCCGGCACCGGGCCGGTCAGGAAGGCCGCCGCGTCGCGCCAGTCGGCCGGTCCCGCGGCGATCACCGCCTCGCGCATCGGGTGGTCGAGCCCGGTGAGCGCGAGATAGGCGGCATAGAACGGCTCATCGACCACGGCCGTGTCCGGCCGGTTCTCGAACGCCCGCATCATCGCGGTCGAGATGTTGCGCGGGCCGGACCACATCGCGATGCGGACCGAAGACTGTTGGTTCGTTTCCGCCATCGCCGTCATGCCGCCTCGATGTCGGCGCGGCGTGTCAGCTCCCGCCCGATCAGGTCGCGATAGAGCGCCCGCAGCTTGCGGGTGACCGGGCCGGCATGGTCTCCGTCCGTCCCCATCTCGCCGATGGCACGGCCGTCGACATTGTTGACCGGCGTCAGCCCGGCGAAGCTGCCGGTAACGAACGCCTCGTCGGCACCGTAGACGTCGGTCAGCGAGAACCGCTTCTCATGGATCGGGATGCCGGCCTCGCGGCAAAGCCGGATGACGTTGGCCCGCGTGATGCCGCCGAGGCAATAAAGCCCGTCGGAGGTCCAGACCTCCCCGCGCCGCACGATGAAGAAATGGGTGGAGTTGCAGGTCGCGACCGCGCCGGCATCGTCCAGCATCAGCGCCTCGTCGGCCCCGGCCTCTGCCGCCTGGATGCAGGCGAGGATGCAGTTGAGCTTGGAATGCGAGTTGAGCTTCTGGTCCTGCTCGGCCGGCCCGGTGCGGCGAATGTGGACGGTGAAGAGCTTCAGCCCGCGCCGCGTCACCTCGGGCAGCGGCGTCTTGTATTCCGGAATCATCACCATGGTGGCCGGGCCGATGGTCATGCGCGGGTCCTGGTAGGGTGTCCGCTTCACGCCGCGCGTCACCATCAGGCGGATGTGCACGCCGTCTGTCATGCCGTTGGCGTCGAGGCAGTCGAACAGCCGCAGCGCGAGCGCCCGGCGGTCGAGCCCGATCTCCATGCGGATCGCCTTGGCCCCTTCATAGAGCCGGTCGAGATGGGCATCGAGGAAGGCGATGCCGCCGTCGACGAGCCGCAGCCCCTCCCACACGCCGTCGCCGAGCACGAAGCCCGAATCGAACACCGACACGGTGGCTTCGGCGCGCGGCTTCAGCGTGCCGTTCACGGAAATCAGGATGGAGGCGTTACGCGGGTCGTCGACGAAATCGTGGGTGCCGGTGGTGGCGGCGGCAGCGGGAGAGGACATCGTGGGGAGGACTCCATGCGGCCATGCCGCGGACGAAGCGGAGTTTCCACGCATATGAATGCGATCGCAAGGGTGCCCCTGCCGCGAGGCTGCCGCGACGATTGCATCGCCGGCGATGCCTCCCGGAAGCCACCCCGCCGTGCGCGTCTGGAGGGCGGCTCATCCGTAGGCCCCGGTTTCAGGATGTCCGCGCTTCCACCGTCGCGTATACCCCGGGCCAGACAACACAAAGGCGCCGCTGCTGGTGCAGCGACGCCCACGCTCCCCCCTGGAGCGCATTCCGCCCGAGCCGCGCCGGCCCAAACGGAATGAAGATGATCAAGCCGTTGATCCCGGCTCTGTTTCTGCCCGGCCGGATGTTCGTACCCGGCCGGTTTTAGCGTCGGGACGCGATGTCGATCAGTTCGCGAGGAACTTGTCGACGTTCGCCTTGTCGACCAGGTCGAGGCCGGCATAGGTGATGGTCGGGACTTCCTTGCCCTCCTTCAGGGCGAGCAGGATGTCCATGGCCTTCTCGCCCATCTCGTACGGCCGCTGGCCGACGAGGGCGTTGGCATAGCCTTCCTTCAGCAGCTCGAGCTGGACCTTCAGCGTGTCGGCGACGACGAGCTTGAGCTTGCCGGAATCATAGATGCCGCGGTTGGCATCCACGAAGCTCTTGTAGGCGTCCGGCACGAACATCGGCCAGCCGCCGACCGGGATGATCGCGCTGACGTCGGGGTTGGCGGTCAGGACGTCGGCCATCTGCTGCACGGCGAGCGCCATGTCGTCATTGCAGAACAGCGGCGAGCCGGAGACCTGCTTCCAGCCGGCGGCGTCGAGCACCTTCTCCACACCCTTGACGCGATCGGCGAGGTTGGCGGCGGCCGGGCCACCCGAGATCAGCGCGTAGGTGCCGGGCTCCTTGCGGATCTTGATCAGCTCGTTGGCGAGCGCCTCGCCGAAGGCCACGTTGTTGGTACCGACATGAGCCTGGCGGGCCGAATCCGCGGCGTCGGCATCGAAGGTGATGACCTGAATGCCGGCATCGCGGGCCTGCTTGATGACGTCGCCGATGGCCGAGGCGTCGGACACGGCGATGGCGATGCCGTCGACGCCCTGGCTGATCAGATCCTGCACGATCTGCACCTGGGTCGCCGGCTCATGCTCCACCGGGCCGATATAGATGCACTCGACATTGCCGAGCTTCTTCGCCTCGGCCATGCAGCCGTCGCGCGACAGGTCGAAATAGGGGTTGTTCATCGCCTTGGGAACCAGGGCGAACTTGTAGTCGGCGGCGAACGCCGGCGCGGAGAACACGACGGCCGCGACGGCGGCAAGAAGAAGACGCTTCATATGTTTCCTCCCAGAGATGGTCTTGGCGACCCATTGTCAGTTTTGGACTTGGTCGATTTGGACGTGCAGTTTGGACTTGCAGTCGTCCGCCGGACCGTGCGGCGCGATGGCCGTTCCGGTCCGGCGAAAGTCAGGTGGCGCGGCGGGCGCGGAAGCGATCGACCAGCACCGCGAGAATGATGATCAGGCCGACGAACGCGTCCTGCCAGTAGGGGTTGACGCGGGCGAGCACGAGGCCGTTGCGGATCACCTCGATCAGCGCCGCGCCGAGCACGGCCCCCACCGGTCCGCCGGAGCCGCCGGCGAGATTGGCGCCGCCGATGACCGAGGAGGCGATGACGCGCAGTTCGTAGCCGGTGGCGAGGTTGGCCGGCGCGGAGCCGAGCCAGCCGACCATCAGGATACCCGCGAAGCCCGCCGAAAGGCTGCACAGCACGTAGGCGGAGATCTTCATGCGGTCGACATTGACGCCGGTCAGCGCCGCGGCCTTCTCGTTGCCGCCGAGGGCGAACAGGTGGCGGCCCCAGGCGGTGTGGCGCAGGCTGAGCCCCATCACGACCGACAGCAGCGCCAGATAGATCAGCGGCATCGGCAGGCCGAGGACCTCGCCCTTGGTGATCGAGGTCATCAGCGCCTTGTCGACGCCGGCCGGCGCCTGTCCGCGACCCTCGGTGATGATGTAGCAAAGGCCGCGCGCGATGGAGAGCATGCCGAGGGTGGTGACGAACGGCGACAGCCCGACCTTGGCGATCAGCGTGCCGTTGATGAGACCGACGAGGATCGACACGCCGAGGCCGGCGAGGCAGGCGATCAGCAGCACGAGACCCGGCACGGTGGACAGGCCCATCGCCTCGCAGGCATTGAACGTCATCGCCGTGACGATGGCCGACAGCGCGATCACCGAACCGACCGACAGGTCGATGCCTCCGGTGATAATCACGATGGTGGAGCCGAGCGACACGATCGCGATGTATGAGAAGTTCTGGGCGACGTTGTAGAGGTTGCCTGATTTCAGGAACGCCGGCGACAAGAGCGCCATGATGACGGCGATGACGATGAACGCCACCAGCACGTAGGCGGTCTGCGAGGCGAAGAAGCCGCGTCGATACCACGGGGCGCGGCCGACATTGGCGAAATCGGTGTGGGCGTGGTGGGAGGCACTCGACATTATGCGGCCTCCAGCGCGCCGGTAATAAGCCCGGTGACTTCTTCCGGGCTCGACGAGGCGATGCGCTTGTCGGCGACCTTGCGGCCGCGGCGCATCACGATCACCCGGTCGCACACGGTGAACACGTCGGGCATGCGGTGGCTGATGAGGATCACGGCGATGCCGCTGTCGCGCAGCCGCTTGATCAGTTCCAGCACTTCGGCCACCTGGCGCACCGAGATGGCGGCGGTCGGCTCGTCCATCAGCACCATGCGGGCATCTGCGAGCCGCGTGCGGGCGATCGCCACCGCCTGACGCTGGCCACCGGACATCTGGCGAACGAGGTCGTCGGCGCGGGTTTCGGACTTCAGCTCGCGGAAGAGTTCGGCCGCGCGCTTGTTCATCGCGGAATGGTCGAGATAGCGGATCGGGCCGAAGCGGCGCTTCAGTTCCCGCCCCAGAAAAACGTTCGCTGCGGCGGTCAGGTTATCGGCGAGAGCGAGGTCCTGGTAGACGACCTCGATGCCGGCCTCGCGCGCGTCGACCGGACGCTGGAAATGCACCGGCTGTCCGGCGAAGCGGAACACGCCTTCGGTCGGGGGGAAGTTTCCCGCCATGATGCGGACCAGCGTCGACTTGCCGGCACCGTTGTCGCCCATGAGGCCGATGGCCTCGCCGGGCTCGACTTTGAAGCTCACGTCGGAAAGCGCCCGGATTGCACCGAACGTCTTCGTGATGCCCTCGAGTTCGAGGAGAGCCATCCACGATCACCCTTGTTGCGTTTCGATCCCGTCACGCACCGGGGGTGTTCGCCCTCCGCCGCGCGTCGCCATTTCTGGCCTGTTTTTTATCGTTTTCGTGCATCGCTGCCGTCCTTCATTCAAACGACAAATCGTTGACGGATGCAAGCGGGATTTGAGGTGCGTCCCTCAGAAAATTTCATCAGAGGGCCGGCAGAGAATCTTACTGATATTCAAAACAAAGAGAAAAATGAGATGTACGTACCCGGTGCTGCACCGCAGCGGGCGGCGGATGCGTCATCGCCGCCCGCACCGATGCGCGGTGCTCAGACGATCCCGCCGCCGCCGCCGGACACCGCCGGGCGCTCGTTCGCCTTGCGGGCGCGATAGCCCGACGCGCGATAGACCGCCACCGGATCAATGGCGCCGCCGTTGCGCCGCCGCGCGGCGGCGAGGATGGGGCCGACATCGGTGACGAAGCCGCGCTTCAGGGTCTGCGCGGCCAGGAACACGTCGTTTCGCTCCTGCGCCTCGGCCAGAGCGCCGCGGTCGACGATGAGCGCCTGGGCGTAGGCGCGGGTCACCTCCACCGCGCTGCCGATCAGGCTCTCGATCGGATCGGTGACGTTGTGGGACTGGTCGAGCATGTGGGCGGGCCGGAACGCGGCATCGTTCAGTTCGGCCTCCACCAGCTCGTTGAAGACGAGGAACAGGCGGAAGGGATCGACCGATCCGGCGTCGAGATCGTCGTCGCCATATTTGGAGTCGTTGAAATGGAAGCCGCCGAGCTTCTTGCGGTGCAAAAGCCGGGAGACGATCATCTCGATGTTCACGTTCGGCGCGTGGTGGCCGAGATCGACCAGGCAGAACGCCTTCTCGCCGAGCGATTCGGCGGCGATCAGCGAGGAGCCCCAGTCCTGGATCACGGTCGAGTAGAACGCCGGCTCATACATCTTGTGCTCGACGAACACGCGCCAGTCGTCGGGCAGGGCGGCGTAGATCTGCGCCGCCGATTCGAGATAGCGCTCGAACGCCTTGGCGAGATTGCTCTGGCCGGGGAAATTTGAGCCGTCACCGATCCAGATCGACAACGCGGTGGAGCCGAGCGTTCGGCCGAGTTCGATGCACTCGATGTTGTGCGCGACCGCCTGGGCGCGCACCGCCGGATCTGTGTGGCTGAGGCTGCCGTACTTGTAGGACAGCGCCTGGCCGGGGCTGTCCTGGAAGGTGTTGGAGTTCACCGCATCGAAGCCGAGGCCGAGGGCGTCGCCATGGGCCTTCAAGGCGGCCATGTCCGACACCTTGTCCCAGGGGAAGTGCAGCGAAACGGTCGGGGTCGCGCGGCCGAGCTGCTGCACCACGGCGCAGTCCGACAGCTTGTCGAACACATCGCGTGGTTCGCCACCGCCGGGGAAGCGGGCGAAGCGCGTGCCGCCGGTGCCGACGCCCCACGAGGGCAGCGCGACGCCGAAGCCGGCGATCTTCGCGGTCACCGCCTCGATGTCGATGCCGCGGCGGGACAACTGGCGGCCGAGGGCCTCGTAGTCCTCGTCGAGGGCGTCGGCGAGTGCGGCGTTCTCGCGGGCGATGAGATCGGGATCGATCGGCAGCTCGGTCATGGCGGGTTTCCTCGCAGGGTCTCTTGGGAGCAGGCCGCCATCCTCCGGACCGTCCGGCGCGGCAGCTTCTGATTCGCTCAATTATTCCGGGTGGGCGTCGTCTCGCGGGCCGGTTCCGCCGCGCGGGCGGATCGTATCGATCCGCTCCCTTCGGCGGGAAGCCGTCCCTCCGCCGGGCCCGTCGTCCGGCGGCGCCGCGCCGCGGGCCGCCCTTGTTCGGGACACCGGCACGCGGCATCGGCGGGCAGGCGATCGCCGCCCGCCGTCGTCCGGTTCAGCGCGTGAACGAAGGCGCGTGGCCCGCGTCGACGTTCAGGATGTTGCCGGTGGACTTGGACGACAGGTCCGAGGCGAAGAAATAGACGCCTTCGGCGATGTCTTCCGGATAGACCCCGAGCTTCAGCATCGAGCGCTGGCGATAGACCTCCTCGAGGTCCTCCTCGCCGACCTTGTAGGCTTCGGCGCGCTGGCTGCGCCATTCGCCGGTCCAGATCTTGGACCCGCGCAGCACCGCGTCGGGGTTGACCACGTTCACGCGGATGCCGAGCGGTGCGCCTTCAAGCGCGAGGCAGCGGGCGAGGTGCACCTCGGAGGCCTTGGCCGTGCAGTAGGCCGCCGCGCCCGGCGAGGCGACGATGGCGTTCTTCGACGCGATGAACACCATCGCTCCACCGCGCGCCTGATGCTTCATCAGCCGGAAGGCCTCACGCGACACCAGGAAATAACCGGTGGACAGGATGTCCATGTTACGCTGCCACAGCGCGAGCGACGTGTCCTCGACCGGTGCCGACGAGGCGATGCCGGCGTTGGAGACGAGGATGTCGAGCCCGCCGAAGGCGACCGCCGCCTCCTTGAACAGATTGATGACGGTCTCTTCGCGGGTCACGTCTACCGGCAGCGAGGCGACGGCGTCGCGGCCGAACGCCTTGGCGAGGCCGGCATCGGCCTCGGCGAGCGCGGCCTCGTCGATGTCGCAGATCACCACGCACGCGCCTTCCGAGGCGAGCCGCCGCGCGGTGGCGAGCCCGATGCCGCCGGCACCGCCGGTGATGAGCGCGACGCGCCCGGCGAGGGACTTCGGCTTCGGCATGCGTTGCAGCTTGGCTTCCTCGAGCAGCCAGTACTCGATGTCGAAGGCTTCCTGCTCCGGCAGTCCGCGGTAGGTGGAAACCGTCGAGGCGCCGCGCATCACGTTGATGGCGTTGACGTAGAACTCGCCGGCAATCCGCGCGGTCGCCTTGTCGGCGGCGAACGTGATCATGCCGATGCCGGGGATCAGGTAGACGACCGGGTTCGGATCGCGGATCGCGGGCGAGTCCGGGTGCTTGCAGCGCTCGTAATAGGCCGCGTAATCCTCACGGTAGCCGGCGATGGCCGCTTCAAGGCCCGGCAGCAGGTCCTCGGCCGTCTGCGTCGCGGGGTCGAACGGCAGCACCAGCGGGCGGATCTTGGTGCGCAGGAAGTGGTCGGGGCAGGAGGTGCCGAGCGGGGCCAGCGCCTCCAGCGCGTCGGAGCCGACGAACTCCAGCACCGCCGGCTGGTCGTCGAAATGGCCCACCATCCGGCGCGCACCGCTGATCAGCCCGCGGATGCGCGGCATCAGCTCGGCGGCGACGGCGCGGCGCGCCTCCGGCGCGGTGGCCGGAACCTTCACGCCGCCGAAAGCCGGCTTACCTTCGGACTTGGCCGCCAGCCACGCGATGGCGCGGTTGATGGTATCGATGGTCTGCTTGTAGCAGGCATAGGGCGTGTCGCCCCAGGTGAACAGGCCATGGGCTTCGAGAACGACGCCCTTAGCCGACGGGTTCTCCTTCGCGAACTGCTGCAGCCACACACCCAGCTCGAAGCCCGGGCGCCGCCACGGCAGCCAGCCGATCTCGTCGCCGAAGATCTCCCGGGTGATGGCCCGGCTGTCCGCCGAGGCCGCAATCGCGATGATGGCGTCCGGATGGACGTGATCGACATGCTTTGCCGGCAAAAGGCCGTGCAGAGGCGTGTCGATCGAGGTGGCGCGCGGGTTCAGGTTGAAGGTGCAGTGCGGGTAGAGCCCGACCACCGCGTCCTCCACCTCCGGACCCGCATAGCTCGCCGCGATCTGGTTGAGCTTGTCGAGGTAGAGCGTGGAGAAACCGTCGAGCTTCATCGATCCGATGTCGCCGCCGGAGCCCTTCACCCACAGCACCTCCACCTCACCGCCGGTGAGCGGATCAGCCATCATGATCTTGGACGAGGTGTTGCCCCCGCCATAGTTGGTGATGCGCTTGTCGGAGCCGAGCAGGTTGGACCGGTAGAGCAACCGCTCCGGTTCGCTGAGCGTCGCCGCATGAGCGGCGTCCCACAGGTCGGCCAGGAGCGGCGTCGCCCCGGTCGGTGTCGGTTTGTCGAGCATGTGTCGTCCTCCCGGTTGGGCGTGGCTCCGAAGGCGCGGGCGTTCGGGACATCACGGCCAAGCATTTGAATCCAGGGCGCCTTGCGAACGCGATGGCGCGCGGGCGCTCCGCTGGCGGGTTCGTTGGTGCCTCCGGCCCGGCGCGCGAGGAGCGCCACTCAGGCGCGCCCGTCGCGCGGCGCCGTTGGCACGCCGCCTGTCTGCACGTCGCCTTGATTAGGACCAGATGCCGAAGATTTCAATCAACTTCTGTCGTAATCGGTCACTATTGTGCGCCGCAACAATCAATTACGATCATTTCTGACCGAATCGCGATTGACAATCGCCCCTCATTGC
>JAEZMP010000505.1 GCA_023442215.1 Pseudomonadota bacterium | reverse complement strand
CCGCGGGCCCCCCCGGCGCGCCCCCGGGGGGGGCCCCACGCCCGCAAGGAACGGTACGATGGTGACATATGTGGATGGGGCGACCGCCCCGTTGAAGAACAACGGACAGATCCGGCTCTACGACGCGACCGCGTTCGACGGAATGCGCAAGGCGGGGCAGCTCACCGCGCGCTGCCTCGACGCGCTCGACGACTTCGTCAAGCCGGGCGTCACCACCGACGCCATCGACGCCTTCGTCTACGATTTCGGCATCGCCAACGACGCGATCCCGGCCACCCTGTTCTACAAGGGCTATCGCCGCTCGACCTGCACCTCGATCAACCACGTCGTCTGTCACGGCATTCCCAACGAGAAGCCGCTGCGGGAAGGCGACATCGTCAATATCGACGTGACCTACATCGTCGACGGCTGGCACGGCGATTCGAGCCGGATGTATCCGGTCGGCGACGTCCGGCGCGCGGCCGAGCGCCTGATCGAGGTGACGCACGAATCGCTGATGCGCGGCATCGCCGCCGTCAAGCCGGGCGCCACCACGGGGGATATCGGCCACGCCATCCAGACCTATGTCGAGGCCGAGCGCTGCTCCGTCGTGCAGGACTTTTGCGGCCACGGCCTCGGCCGGCTGTTCCACGACGTGCCGAACATCCTGCACTACGGGCGGCCCGACGAAGGCGTCGAGCTGAAGCCCGGCATGCTGTTCACCATCGAGCCGATGGTCAATCTCGGCCGTCCGCATGTGAAGGTGCTGTCGGACGGTTGGACCGCCGTCACCCGCGACCGCTCCCTTTCCGCCCAGTGCGAGCACAGCATCGGCGTCACCGAGACCGGATGCGAGATCTTCACGGCGTCGCCGGGCGGCCTGTTCACGCCCCGCTCGCTGCGCGGCTGAGACGCGGGAGAGCGCCGATGGCGGCAGACGACGCCGGAAGCCCCGCCGGCCCGCCGGCCACCGGCTTCGCCGACGCCGCGCGAAAGATCGACCCGCGCAAGGCCGATGCGGAGGGGCACCGCGAGCGCCTGCGCGCGCGGTTCCAGACCACCGGCGCGGACGGGCTCGCCGACTATGAGCTGCTCGAAATCGTGCTGTTCCGCTCGATCCCCAGGCGCGACACGAAGCCGCTCGCCAAAAGGCTGATCCAGCGCTTCGGATCGTTCGCGGAAGTGCTGTCCGCGCCCCACGCACAATTGATCGAAGTAGAAGGCGTCGGCGATGCCACGGCGACCGATCTGAAGATCGTGCTCGCCGCGGCCCAGCGCCTGACGCGTGGAAAGGTCAGAGGTAGACCTATCCTCTCCTCATGGACCGAAGTTCTGGACTATTGCCGCGCCGCGATGGCGTTTGCTGAAAAGGAGCAGTTCCGAATCCTTTTCCTCGACAAGAAGAATGCGCTGATCGCCGATGAACTTCAGCAGACCGGGACAGTCGATCATACGCCGGTCTATCCGCGGGAAGTCGTCAAACGGGCGCTCGAACTCTCCGCAACCGCGCTGATCCTCGTGCACAACCATCCCTCCGGCGACCCCACGCCGTCGAGGGCAGATATTCAGATGACGCGGCAGATCGCCGATATCGCCAAGCCTTTGGGCATTCTGGTGCACGATCATATTATTGTCGGGCGCGACGGGCACACCAGCATGAAGGCGCTCAAGTTTTTCTGAAATACTGTGATGCGGATCTCTTTTGAACACCAATGACCAAATTTTAGTCATTGATCAGCTCTGAGGCAAAGCCCTTGCGGACGGCCCGGATTTGTCGATTAAATCGAATCCAGGGCGGCCAACAGAGCGAGCAGACTGGATGACGACGCAGGCCTTCGACGAGATGACCGCAATGGGGGCGGAAATCCGGCCGGGATACGAGCGTATCAAGGCGTGGCTCTCCGAGACCGATCAGGAACAGCTTCGCCTGCGGCAGAAGGAGGCGGAACTGCTGTTCCGCCGGATCGGCATCACCTTCAACGTCTATGGCGATGCCGATGCCGAGGAACGGCTGATCCCGTTCGACATCGTGCCGCGCGTCATCACCAAGACGGAATGGAAGAGCCTGACGCTCGGCCTCGAGCAGCGCGTCAAGGCGCTGAACGCCTTCCTCTCCGACATCTACAACAAGGGCGAGATCATCAAGGCCGGTATCGTGCCGGAGGAACTCGTCTACAAGAATCCCTATTACCGGCCGGAAATGGTCGGCTTCCGCCCGCCCCAGAACGTCTATGTGCCGATCGCCGGCATCGACATCATCCGCGTCGATGCCGACACGTTCTACGTGCTGGAGGACAATGCGCGCACCCCGTCCGGCGTGTCGTACATGCTGGAAAACCGCGAGGTGATGCTGCGGCTGTTCCCCGAGCTCTGCGCGGAGAGCCGCGTCGCGCCGGTCGAGAACTATCCGGACGAACTCCTCGCCACGCTGCGCTCGATCGCTCCCGATTCGGCGCCGTCGTCGCCGACCATCGGCGTGCTGACGCCCGGTCCGTTCAACAGCGCCTATTACGAGCACACCTTCCTCGCCGACAAGCTCGGCGTGGACCTCGTGGAAGGCCGCGACCTGTTCGTGCGCGACAACATCGTCTACATGCGCACCACCGAAGGGCCGCGCCGCATCGACGTGCTCTATCGCCGCCTCGACGACGATTTCCTCGACCCCCTGGTGTTCCGGCCGGACTCCGCGCTCGGCGTGCCCGGCCTGATGGCCGCCTACCGGGCGGGCAACATCGCGCTCGCCAATGCCGTCGGCACCGGCGTGGCGGACGACAAGGCCGTCTACAGCTACATGCCCGAGATCGTGCGGTTCTATCTCGGCGAGGAAGCCATCCTGAAGAACGTGCCGACCTATCGCTGCCGCGAGCCCGAGGCGTTGGCCTACGTGCTCGACCACCTGGAAGAGCTGGTGGTGAAGGAGGTTTCGGGCTCCGGCGGCTACGGCATGCTGATCGGCCCGCGGTCCGACAAGGAAACCATCGAGACCTTCCGCGCCAAGCTCAAGGCGAAGCCGGACGACTTCATCGCCCAGCCGACGCTGGCGCTTTCGACCTGCCCGACCTTCGTCGCCTCCGGCGTCGCGCCCCGCCACGTCGACCTGCGGCCGTTCGTGCTGTCGGGCTCCGACAAGGTGCGCATCGTTCCCGGCGGTCTGACACGTGTCGCGCTGAAGGACGGATCGCTGGTCGTCAACTCCAGCCAGGGCGGCGGCACCAAGGACACCTGGGTGCTCAACGACTGAGGTCCTCAACGACTGACGTGTCCGGCGTGCGTGGCGGCCGCCTTCGATGGTGGCCCGCGCCCGCCGCCGCCTTCCCTTCCTGAACGGTCCGCCGACCCCGCGCGCGGCCGGACCCTCAACAATCACAATCCCAAACGGGAGCCCACCTTCCATGCTGAGCCGCACCGCAGAAACCCTGTACTGGCTCGCGCGCTATGTCGAACGCGCCGAAAACACCGCTCGAATCATAGACGCCGCGGCGCGCCTGTCCGCCATGCCGGCCGGCTATTCCGGCGACCACAACGAATGGGCCACGGCCGTCGCGGCCACGGGCATGTCGGACCTGTTCAACCGCCTTCACGGCGAGGCCAACCAGCAGACGGTCGTCGAATTCCTCGGCTTCTCCACCGAGAACCCGTCCAGCATCCGGTCCTGCCTGGAGGTCGCCCGCGCCAACGCGCGCGCGGTGCGCACCGCGCTGACCATCGAGATGTGGGAGGCGATCAACGGCGCGTGGCTGGAGATGAAGCGCTTCTCCAGCGATTCGATGACCCGCACGAAGCTGTCGGAGTTCCTGTCGTTCGTGAAGGAGGCCAACCTCCGGTTCGACGGCTCGGCCTACCGCACCATGCTGCGCGACGACGCCTTCGATTTCTTCCAGCTCGGCGTTTTCATCGAGCGGGCGGACGCGAGCGCACGCATCCTGTTCGCCAAGCACGACTTCCTGGAGGACGACAGCGCCTCGCGGGGCACGGGTCACGACTATTTCCAGTGGACCGCGATCCTGCGCTCGGTCTCGGCGCAGACCTCGTATCACTGGGTCTACCGCGACAGCGTCAAGCCGGAGCTGGTCGCCGACCTGCTGATCCTCAACCGGCGCATGCCGCGCTCGATCGCGAGCTGCTACGAGAACGTCACGCGGCGTCTCGACCTGCTGGCCCGCGCCTACGGCCGCCAGGGCCCCAGCCAGCGGCTCGCCTATGACATCTACGACCGTCTCAACGACAGCGAGATCCGCACCGTGATGCGTTCCGGATTGCGGCGCTTCCTGACCGAGTTCATCGAGGACAACAACAAGCTGGGCGAGGCCATCACCGAACAATATCTCGTCTGAGCGGGCGGACGGGCGAAGGCACCGCCGGATAGCCGGGCCTCAGAGGTCCGGAAAGGCCCTCGCCCGGACATCCGAAGCAAACTTCCAGGCGGCTTGCCGGCCGGGGCAAACCCCACTTCGGGGACCCGGTCGCTCGCCCGCCCGAGCATCGCGCATCCGTCCCCGGAGACGTCCCGCGTCGCCGGGCGGATGGTTGCCAGCATGACGCCCGCCGGCGGAGTTCAACAATGCGGCTGCGGATCACCCACGAGACCGTCTATCGCTACGACAGCCCGATCGACCGGGCGATCGAGATCCTGCGGCTCACCCCCCAGAACCATCATGGCCAGTACGTCTCGGATTGGCGCGTCGACGTCTCGACCGACGGGCGGCTGACGCGGATCGAGGACCCGTTCGGCAACACCACCCATTCGCTGTCGTTCGAGGGGCCGGTGGAGACGCTCGTCATCCAGGCGGGTGGCGAAGTGGTGACGAACGACACCGCCGGGATCGTGCGCGGGCTTCGCGACAAGCTGCCGGCCGGCGTGTTCCTGCGCCCGACCGACTACACCGCCGCCGACGAGAAGGTCGCCGCCCTCGCCGCCACGATGACCGCGTCGGCGAACGATCCGCTCGACCTCCTGCACCGCCTCAACATCGACATTCACCGCCGCATCAACCTCGCGCCGGCGATCCACGCCCCGGCGCGGCCCGCGACCGCGGTGATCGCCGATGTCGACGAGCCGGCGACGCCGCAGGACGTGGCGCACCTCTTCATCGCCGTCGCCCGCCACGCCGGCGTGCCGGCCCGATATGTTTCGGGCTACCTGCACCGGCCGGAGGCTTTCCGCGAGACGGATGCCGGGCATGCCTGGGCGGAGGCCCATGTGGAGGGCCTGGGGTGGATCGCGTTCGATCCCTGCCTGGGCATCTGCCCGGTGGACGCGCACGTGCGGGTGGCGACGGGCCTCGATTCCATCGGCGCGGCGCCGATCCGCGGCGCGCGGGCCGGCGGCGGCATCGAATCCATCGCCGTCAACATCGTGGTGGAAGAGATCACCTACGGATTGTGACCCGGGTGCACCACCGCCCTGTCACATGTGCGGCTTTTGCGCCAAGCAACGCGGGAAC
>JAEZMP010000435.1 GCA_023442215.1 Pseudomonadota bacterium | reverse complement strand
CGCGGGCGCGAACGTCCGCGCCGAATTCATCGCGGGGCCGCGCGCGAGCGTGCCGCCGGCCGCCACCCATGCCGGCAGGCCGCCATCGAGCACGTGCACGTCCGTCGCCCCCATCGCCCGGAACGACCACCACACCCGCGGCGCCGAGAACAGCCCGACGGTGTCGTAGATGACGATGGTGTCGTCGGTCGCGATGCCGAGCTTGCCGACCGCGGCGGCGAAGTTCGCGGGCGTCGGCAGCATGTGGGGCAGCCCGCGCGTGCTGTCGGAGATCGCGTCGATGTCGAAGAACGCGGCGCCGGGAATGTGCCCGGCGACGAAGTCCTGCTTGCCCTCGCGCCCGGAGGTCGGCAGGTGCCAGGAAGCATCCAGCACCCGCAGCTTCGGCTCGCCCAGATGGCTTTTCAGCCACCCGGCGTCCACCAGGTGCGACCCGGGGCCGCTGCGGGTCTGCGATGCGGCGGCTGTAGGAGCCATGTGAAGTCGTCCTCGTTCTGCGTCGAACCGGCTGGCCCCGCAGGCCTTGCCCCGCGCCGGAGGTGCCGGCGGGTTGGCGGCGCTTGCGTCGGATCGCGGTCGGTTCTCGTCAGGGCGCCGGTTCGAAGGGGACGGGGAAGTCCGGCTTCCGTTCCAGGAAGGCCGGCACTGGCAACCCCTTCTCGCGCAGGAACGCCGGGTTGAACAATTTCGAGGCGTAACGGGTCCCATAATCGCACAGGATCGTCACGATGGTGTGGCCGGGTCCCATCGCCTTGGCGAGTCGGATCGCACCGGCGACGTTGATGCCGGACGATCCGCCCAGGCACAAGCCCTCGTGTTCGGCGAGGTCGAACACGATCGAGACCGCCTCCTCGTCGCTGATGCGATAGGCGACGTCGACGGGGGCGCCTTCCAGGTTGGCGGTGATGCGGCCCTGGCCGATGCCTTCCGTGATCGAACTGCCTTCGGATTCGAGCTTGCCCGTCGTGTAGTAGCTGAAGAGCGCGGCGCCGAACGGATCGGCGAGGCCGATGGTGATATTGGGGTCGAACCCCTTCAGCGCAATACCGATGCCGGCCAGCGTGCCGCCGGAGCCGACTGCCGCGACGAAGCCGTCGATGCGCCCGCCGGTGTCGCGCCAGATTTCCGGGCCCGTCGTCTCGATGTGAGCCTGCCGGTTGGCGACGTTGTCGAACTGGTTTGCCCAGATGGCGCCGTTCGGCTCGGTGCGGGCGAGCTGTTCGGCCAGCCGGCCGGAGAGCTTCACGTAGTTGTTGGGATCGCGGTAGGGCACCGCGGGGACTTCGACGAGTTCCGCGCCCATCAGGCGAAGCGCCAGCTTCTTTTCCTCCGACTGGGTTTCCGGAATCACGATCACGGTGCGGAAACCCATCGCGCCGGCGACCAGCGCGAGCCCGATGCCGGTATTGCCGGCGGTGCCTTCCACGATCACGCCGCCCGGCTTCAGAGCGCCGCGGGCGATGGCGTCGCGGATGATGAACAGCGCCGCCCGATCCTTGACCGACTGTCCCGGATTGAGGAACTCGGCCTTGCCGAGGATTTCGCACCCCGTTATCTCCGATGCGCGCCGCAGCCGGATCAACGGGGTGTCGCCAATGGTCGAGATCACATCGGGTCGAATGGTCATGGGCTTCGGTTCGGATATCGGGTTCGGATGGTCGTGCTGCGGAGCCGGCTGTCGCCGGCGCGCGGAACGGGCACGAAGCGGAGCGGCAGGCTAGACCGCCCTCGTCCCCGCATCAACACCGCGGCCCCGTGTTCGTCGTGGGATGAACGGCACGCGCGGAACCGCGTTCTCTTAGGGCAGGCGAAAGCGGAACAGGCCTTTTGCGCCCGCGCGTCACAGGCATTATGTTACACCTCGCCGGCCCGGTCCGGGAAAAGGAGTTCGGCTGATGGTCCATTCACCGCAACGTGCGGATATCCACGGCGTGATCAGTCACGATCCGGTGTGGTCGCGGGTGCGTCTGGAGGCCGAGCAGATGGTCGAGGCGGAACCCGCCCTCACCAGCCTGATCGTCACCACGGTGCTCGGCCAGTCCCGGCTGGAGGATGCCGTGGTGCGCCGCATCGCCGACCGGCTGGCGACGCCGGGCGTGTCGTCCGAGCAGCTTCGCCTGACCTATCTCGAGGCGCTGGCAGACGAGCCGGCGATCGGGGATACGTTCCGGGTCGACCTGATGGCGGTGGTCGACCGCGATCCCGCCTGCGAACGCTTCATCGAGCCCGTGATGTTCTTCAAGGGCTTCCACGCGATCGAGACCCACCGGCTCGCCAACTGGCTGTGGCGGCAGGGCCGGCGCGACTACGCCCTCTATCTTCAGAGCCGGTCGTCCGAGGTGTTCCAGACCGACATCCACCCGGCGGTGCCGATGGGACGCGGCATCTTCCTCGACCATGCCACCGGCCTCGTCGTCGGCTCCACGGCGAGCATCGGCGACGATGTCTCGCTGCTCCAGGGCGTGACCCTCGGCGGCACCGGCAAGGAGACGGGCGATCGCCACCCCAAGATCCGCCGCGGCGTGCTGATCGGGGCCGGCGCCAAGATCCTCGGCAATATCGAGATCGGCAACTGCTCGCGCATCGCGGCCGGCTCGGTCGTGCTGGCGCCGGTTCCGCCGAACACCACCGTCGCCGGCGTTCCCGCCCGCGTCGTCGGCAAGGCGGGATGTGCCGAGCCGGCCCGCTCGATGGATCAGTTGATCGGCGATACCTCGGGCGTCGACCGCAGCGGCTCGCTCTGATAAAGCTCGCCGTCCGGAACGCCCCTTCCGCCGTGCTGGCTCGGCCGGCGAGGGCGGCATTCCGGGCCTGAGATCGGTGGCGGGCGTTCCGCCGCCGGACGGGCATGTGTCCCCGCGGCCGGATGGGCGCGAGGGTGCCGACCCACGAAGAGGTGACCTTTGGACCGCAACGAAATCAAGAAGCTCGAAGGCTATCTGCGCCGCAAGTTCGAGCTCGAGAACCTGACCGTGAAGGCGCGGCCGCGCAAGAACGACTCGGCCGAGGTCTATATCGGCGAGGAGTTCGTCGGCGTGCTCTATCGCGACGACGAGGACGGGGAACTGTCCTGGAATTTCCAGATGGCCATCCTGGAGATGGATCTGGAGGAGTAATCCGCCCGATATCGGGCCCGCGGTGGCGGCCCGGGCGCGCCGCCTTCGCGCCGCGCTGTCCAGGCCTGCCGTCTCGGGCCGCCGCCGTCCGCCTTTGTCCCTCTGCCGGGCTCTGGCGCTTTGACGCCCCGTCCTGCAAGATCACGTTCTGAAAGATCGCAGCTTTCGAGATGGCGGCTTCGGGGCGCCCCCCCCCCTCGATCCGTCGCCCAAGGTGCCCTGGAGCGCTTTCCGATCTGATGGACTCATCAGATCGACAAGAAATCGCTCCAGATTCAAAGGCTTGAGCATATCCTTGCCGTTCAGATCGGTTCAATCTGAACGGGATATGTTCTGGCGTTCCGGGATGTTGGTGTCGTGATGCTCCTTCGCGCCGGCCTGTTTTCCCTCGCCGTGCTCCTCAGCGGAGCGCTCACGACCGGGGCTTTCGCCGCGCCGGAACGCATCATCATCCTTCGGCACGGTGAGAAGGGCGGCGGCGAGACGCTCTGCAGTGTCGGCAAGGAACGGGCCGAGGCGCTGGCGGCGCAATATCTCGGCAAGGTCGATGGCGCCAGCCTGCTGTTCGACCGCCCGCCCGCCGCCTTCCTCGCGATGACGCTCCACACGCTCGAAACCGCCACGCCCATCGTCGACGCATGGGACATGGACCTCAAGACCGATCCGCTGATGCTGGAGCCGGCCAAGAACGACCATTCGTTCAATGCCAAGCTGAACCTGATGAACCAGCGGGTGGCGAACGACCTGCTGACCAATCCAAAATGGCACGGCAAGACCGTGGTTCTCGTCTGGGAGCACTATCACATCGCCAGCGAGGAACTCGAAAGCCAGTTTCCCGGCCAGCAGGTGACGTTGCGCCAGCTGCTCCATCTCGACCAACTGCCGGACGTGCCGAAGACGTGGCCGAACCCGAACTACGATTATTTCTGGATCCTGCATTACGACCGGCCCGATGCGACCGTTCCGAGCGCGTTCCGGATGATGAAGCAGGTCTTCACCGCACCCTACGACAACCTGCCCATGAACGACTGGGGGCAGCCGGAGAACCTGCCGCCGGGTTCCGGGTGCACCTGATAGCCCGCTCCAGAGGCGCTGCCGATCTGTCGCGCGTCAATCGAGGGCTTGAAGCCGCACGGGATCCCGCATTCTAATCGGCGCGTTCAAGCGGGGGCTGGAACGGCTGTGGGAACGGCTTGCGATCGGATCGACAGTCCGCCCGCACAGGCTGCTCCCGGCACCGCCGGTTCCCGAACGTGTGGCGTGGGGAAGGACATGAAGCGCATTCTGGCCGGCATGTTGTCGGCACTGATATCCGTGGCCGCTGCCGCGGCCCTTCCGGGGGCGGCCCTTGCCGTGCCCGAACGGGTCATCATCCTGCGGCACGGCGAAAAGAAGAACGATTACGCGCTGTGCTCCATCGGCGAGGAGCGCGCCAAGGCTCTGGCCGCGCAATATATGAGC
>JAEZMP010000339.1 GCA_023442215.1 Pseudomonadota bacterium | reverse complement strand
GCGCGGGCTCGGCGCCCACATCAAAGGTACGAACGGCGAGAGCCAGGGCGTGGTGCGGTTCCTGAAAGTGGCGAACGACACCGCCATTGCCGTCAACCAGGGCGGCAAGCGCAAGGGCGCCGTCTGCGCCTACCTCGAAACATGGCACATCGACATCGAGGAATTCCTCGATCTCCGGAAGAACAGCGGCGACGACCGGCGTCGAACCCACGATATGAACACCGCCAACTGGGTGCCGGACCTGTTCATGGAACGGGTGGAGGCGGACGGCACCTGGACCCTGTTCTCGCCCGACGAGGCGCCCGATCTGCACGACCTCTACGGTCCGGCCTTCAAGATGGCTTATGAGACCCACGAGGCGAAAGCGGCGCGGGGCGAGATCAAGGTCTTCCGGCAGGTCCGCGCGGTGGATCTTTGGCGGCGGATGCTGACCATGCTGTTCGAGACCGGCCATCCGTGGATCGCCTTCAAGGACCCCTGCAACATCCGCTCGCCCCAAGGCCACGCGGGCGTGGTGCACTCCTCCAACCTCTGCACCGAGATCACGCTCAACACCTCCGACGAGGAGGTCGCGGTGTGCAATCTCGGCTCGGTCAATCTGCTCGCCCACGTCACCGGCGAAGGCCTCGACCGCGAGATGCTCGCGGCGACGGTGCGCACGGCGATGCGGATGCTCGACAATGTCGTCGACATCAATTTCTACACCATCCCGGAGGCGCGGCGTTCCAACCTGCGGCACCGGCCGGTCGGCCTCGGCATCATGGGCTTTCAGGATGCGCTGCAGCGCCTCCGCATCGCCTACGCCTCGGATGAGGCGGTGCGCTTTGCGGACGAGAGCATGGAAGCGATCAGCTTCCACGCCATTTCAGCCTCTGTCGATCTCGCGGCCGAACGCGGGCGTTATCCGAGCTTCGAAGGTTCGCTCTGGTCCCGCGGCATCCTGCCGATCGACAGCATCGAGCGGCTTGCGGAAGCCCGTGGCGGCCTCGATCTCGACCGCTCCGCCACGCTCGACTGGGAGGGCCTGCGCACGCGGGTCAAGGCGACCGGCATGCGAAATTCCAACTGCATGGCGATCGCACCGACCGCGACGATCTCAAACATCTGCGGCGTGTCGCAGTCGATTGAGCCGGCCTACCAGAACCTGTTCGTCAAATCGAACTTGTCCGGCGACTTCACCGTGGTGAATGCCGCTCTGGTGCGCGACCTGAAGGCGCGCGGACTGTGGGACGAGGTGATGGTCTCCGACCTCAAATATGACGACGGCAGCGTGGGCCGTATCGACCGAATCCCGGACGACCTGAAGACGCTCTATGCCACCGCGTTCGAGATCGAGCCCCGGTGGCTGATCGAGGCCGCGGCGCGCCGCCAGAAATGGATCGATCAGGCGCAGTCGCTCAATCTCTACGTCGCCAACCCCTCCGGACGGGTCCTCGACGAGACCTATCGCCTCGCATGGAGGTGCGGCCTCAAGACTACCTACTACCTGAGATCCCGCTCGGCGACCCATGTCGAGAAATCGACGCTCAAGGGCGTCGACGGCCGGCTCAATGCCGTGGCGGCCGGCGTTCCGGCGTCCGCCGGACCGATCGCGGTGCCGGAGGCGGCGAGGGCGCTCGCCTGCTCCATCGACGATCCCACCTGCGAAGCCTGCCAGTGAGCCGAAACAGAGGAGACACCGACATGCTCGACTGGTCGGATACCCCCGCCGCGACAAATCCCCGTGCGATCCATTCCGTCTTCGGTAGCGCTGGCGCGCCATCTCCCGCCGACGTCGCCACCGAGGCCACGGGGCTCGGCGTGATCGAACGCGGTGCCGCCCGCGTCACCGTCGACGAGAAGCGCATGATCAACGCACGCGCCGACGTGAACCAGATCCTGCCCCTCAAATACAAATGGGCGTGGGAGAAATATCTCGCCGGCTGCAACAATCACTGGATGCCGACGGAGGTCTCCATGCAGGCCGATATCGCGCTCTGGAAGGCGCGCGACGGCCTGACCGAGGACGAGCGGCGCATGGTGAAGCGCAATCTCGGCTTCTTCGCCGCGTCGGAAAGCCTGGTCGCCAACAACATCGTGCTGGCGATCTATCGCCACCTGACCAACCCCGAGTGCCGGCAATATCTGCTGCGGCAGGCCTTCGAGGAGGCGGTGCACACCCACACCTTTCAGTACATCGTGGAAAGCCTCGGCCTCGACGAGGGCGAACTCTTCAACATGTATCGCGAGGTGCCCTCGATCACCGACAAGGCGGCCTGGGCGCTGAACTATACGCGCCATCTCGACGATCCGGCGTTCAGAACCGGAACGCCGGAGGCGGACCGGGATTTCCTGCGCGATCTCGTGGCATTTTACGTCGTGTTCGAGGGGATGTGGTTCTACACCGGCTTCGCGCAGATCCTGTCGCTCGGCCGCCGCAACAAGATGGTCGGCATCGCCGAACAGTACCAGTACATCCTGCGCGATGAATCGATCCATCTGAACTTCGGCATCGACGTCATTAACCAGATCAAGGCGGAGAACCCGCATCTCTGGACCGGTCCGTTCCAGGATGAGGTGCGGGGGATGCTGAAGGAGGCCGCGGATCTGGAGGCAGCCTACGGGCGCGATACGATGCCGAAGGGGTTTCTCGGCCTCAACGCGGCGTCGTGCGAGGACTATATGCACTTCATCGCCAACCGTCGCTGCGCGCAGCTTGGCCTTGCGCCGGTGTTCGCCGAGACCGGCAACCCGTTTCCCTGGATGAGCGAGGCGATGGACCTGAAGAAGGAAAAGAACTTCTTCGAGACGCGCGTCATCGAATACCAGAACGGCGGCGCGCTCGCCTGGGACTGACCGCGACGGTTTGGTGCGACACGAAAGAGGCGCCGTCGCTTGTGCGGCGGCGCCTCGATGGCCTCCCGGTGGGGAAGGGCAGGCCCGGCTCAGATCAGGCCGGTCAGCAGCCCGACGCCCGCCACCGCCACGAGCCCGCCGGCAAAGCGGACGGCGGCCGGGCTGTAACGATCGCCGACACGGGCGATCAGATAGCCCGCGCCGAGGCCGGCGAGGTGCAGTGCCGCCGTCGCCAGCATGAAGCCCAGGCCATAGGCGATACCACCAGCATTCTCAGGCATTTCGGCGCCGTGGGCATGGCCGTGGAAAATGGCGAAGAAGCCCACGAGCGCCATCGCCAAGGCCGCCGGCGCCTTGACGCCGAGGGCCACAACCGCGCCGAGCACGACGACCGAAAGCGCGATGCCGAGTTCCACGAACGGAACGGCGATGCCGAACACGCCGAGCGCGCCGCCGAGCGCCATCACCACCAAGAAGGTCAGCGGCACCAGCCAGAGGGCGCGGCCGCCGATCTGGTACGCGAGGATACCGACCGTGACCATGGCAAGGATATGGTCGAGCCCCGTCACCGGATGCGCCACGCCATGCAGGAAGCCGCTGGCGTCGCCGACGCCGGTATGAGCCGACGCGACGGACGGCAGAACGGCAAAGGCGGTTGCGAGCGCTGCGAGCGCCGGGATGCGATGTCTCATGTGTCACCCTCCGATCTTGTTGCGGATGACATCTGACGATGCATGGCGAGTATGATCAAGACGAAATTTCGTCATACCGTCTTATCCCTCCTGCAGGCGCGGCCGGCACAGCCCCGTGTGGTGCCCTCAGGGAGTGATCACTCTTTTCATCCCATCAATCTGCCCGGCTCGCCTGCAGGCGCCGCCGTTCGGCGACGGTCGGGCGGCGGCTTCATGGCGGGGATGAGCGACCGAATACGGGGGCCGGCACCTTGCGGGCACCGATTTCGCCGTCCTCGCTCTCGTCGACGAGCGTCGTCAGCACGTTATAGGCACCGTTGATGTCGGCGCTGAGGGCGGCGGCCGACCGCTCCGGATCCGCTGTCCGCAATCCCTCGAACATCTCCGAGTGCTGGTGATTGGCGATGCGGAAGTTGCCGGTCTCGCGCAGCAGATGGAAATAGGGGCTGATCTGCAGCCAGAGGTTCTCGATGATCGTCAGCAGGATCGGCGAGCCGGCATTCCGGTAGAACAGGAAGTGGAAGTCGTAGTTGGCGCGGATGTAATGCCGCGCGTCTCCGGTCTTCTCCGCCTCCTGCAGGCGCCGGTAGGCCTGGTCAGCGTCTCGATCAGCTCAGGCGCCTTTCGCTCCGTCGCCCATTTCACGGCCGTCGTCTCCACCTCCAGCCGAACCCGCCGCAGGTCGTCCAGCCGCGCACGGGTGAGCTTGGGGATGCCGATGGTGCGGCCGGAGACAACGGTCAGCACACCCGCCCCGGTGAGCTTCGTCAGGGCTTCCCGAACCGGCATCGGGCTCACCCCGAACGCTTCCGCGAGATGGGCCACCGTGATGGACTGGCCCGGCGCGATTCCACCTTCGAGGATCAGTTCGTACAGGCGGCGGAACACGCCTTCCTGCAGCGTCTGCTTGTGAAGCGGAACGACGTGTTCGCGAAGGTCGGACATCGAGGGGGCTCCCGGCGCAACTCCTGCTCGCACAATAGCGCACCGAACGGGGGACTTGAAGACAGGTTTGATTTTTGATCTAATATCAAAACGACGGCGCCCGACAGATGGCGCCGCGTCTGGGAGGACGACAATGAGGACGATTGCCCGTTTGGGGCTGGCGACGCTATGCGCGTTCGCCAGCGCGGTTGTGCCGGCCGCGGCGAAGGACAAGGTGTTCCTGTCCATGAGCTATATCGGCAACGACTGGCAGGCCGAGGCCGCCAACATGGTCAAGGCCATGGCCGCCTCGAAGGAGTTGCGCGACAAGATCGACCTGGAAGTGCAGGTCGCCGGTCCCAACGCCCAGCGCCAGATCCAGCAGATCAACGCCATGGTGCAGGCCGGCGCGAAGGCCATCGTGGTCTATCCGATCTCCCCCACCGCGCTGAACCAGGTGGTGAAGAACGCCTGTTCCAAGGGCGTGAAGATCGTCGCCTACGACGCCGAGATCACCGAGCCTTGCGCCTATAACGTCACCATCGACCAGGCCGAGGCCGGTCGGCGCACCGCGGAATGGCTCGTCGACAAGCTCGGCGGCAAGGGCAACGTCGTGCTCATCACCGGCGTGCCGGGCACCTCCGTCGATACCGCCCGCACTGCCGCCGCCAAGGAAGTGTTCTCCAAGCACCCCGACATCAAGATCGTCGGCGAGGCCGTCGGCATGTGGAGCCAGGCGGTTGCCCGCACCGAACTCTCCAAGCTGCTCGCGACCCGCGGCTGGAAGGACATCGACGGCCTGTGGATGCAGGTCGGCTGCTACACCGCCAACTCCATGCAGATCGAGGCCGGCGCTACCCCCGCTGACCTGAAGCCGTGCGCGGGCGAGGGCTCGAACGGCGGTCGCGTGCAGATGCTGAAGGACGGCACCGAGGTCGAGGGTGCCGATGGCACCTACAAGCCGATGGGCGCGCCGCGCATCTCCTACGCCTCGCCGCCCTATTCGGGCGCCTACGCGCTGAAGCTCGCTTCCGACCTGATCGCCGGCAAGGACGTGCCGCACCACACCACGCTGCCGCTGCCGATCGTGACCAACGACACGGTCAAGCTCTGCGAGACCGGCAGCTGGGAAGAGATGAAGGCCGGCTGCAACGTGTTCAAGCCGTCCATCGTGCCGAACCCGGGCTGGTTCGCCTCGATCTTCTCCGAGAAGCTGCCCGAAGTCGGCCTCAACGCGGCGCTGGTCGGCCAGCCCGAGAACTGAGTCCGGTTCAACGCACGAACACGACCGCTGCGACGGCGGGACTGTGCCCGGGCCTCAGGTCCCGGGCACGATCTCCCTTGGAGCGGTCGAGTGCGCCGGTCTCATCCGGCCGAAGGACGTCGCGTCGCCGCGTCTGCACCGAACCCGACCGCGAAAGGTCCGGCCGCGTTGTGCTCCGCCGGAACAGGCGCGCCGGCTGCTCCCCTGCGCCGGTTCGCCGGCATCCATCCTCCAGACGGAGTGAAGGTCGTGAACCAGTCGCATCCGCTCCCCGCCGTCGCCCTTGCAGACGTGTCGAAGTCGTTCGGTGCGACGAAGGCGGTGAGCGAGGTCAGCTTCGCCGTGCGTCCCGGCACCGTCCATGCGC
>JAEZMP010000237.1 GCA_023442215.1 Pseudomonadota bacterium | reverse complement strand
CGGCATCCGCGCGTCCGGCCTTCGGCACGCTGTCGGGCGGTCATCGGTTCGACGTCGCCATCGTCGGCGGCGGCTACACCGGCCTTTCCGCCGCGCGCTACCTCGCCCGGCGGGGCCTCTCGCCGGTCGTGATCGAGGCGAGCCGGATCGGATGGGGCGCGTCCGGCCGCAATGGCGGGGTGGTGTCCGGCAAGTTCCGGCTCTCGTTCGGCGACATCGCCGCGCGGCACGGCATCGAGACCGCGCGGCGGATGCACGATCTCGGCATCGAGGCCATCGACCATGTCGGCGAACTGGTCGCCGAGTACGGCATCGCCGCGGCCGACTACCGGCCGACCGGGTCGCTGCGCTGCGCCCACAACACCGTGTCGCTGGAGGCTCTCCGGAAGGAAGTCGCGTGGCTGCACGGCGCGCTCGGCGATCGCGCCTGCTCCATCCTCTCGCCGGAGGAGATGGAGGCCGAGACGGGCTCGCGCGATTTTCTCGGCGGCATGCTCAACACCCACGGCGGCGTCATCCATCCGCTGAATTTCGCGCTCGGCCTCGCCGCGGGCCTTGAGGCGGCGGGCATCGCCATCCGCGAGCGCTCCCCGGTCATGGCGATCCGGCGCGACGGCGACGGCGTGGTGGTGGAAACGCCGGATGGAACCGTTTCGGCGCGGCAGGTGGTGATCGCCACCAATTCCTACTCGGATCTCACGCCGGCGACGGCGGCGGTGCGCAAGTCCGTCATTCCGTTCCGCTCGGCGATGATCGCCACCGAGCCCCTGACGGGCAGGGCAGGGCAGGGGTTGCTGTCGCAGGGGCGCAGCTACACCGAGACGCGCCGGATGATGCGCTGGTTCCGCAAGGCCGGCGACCGGGTGATGTATGGCGGCCGCGGCGCCTTCGGGAAGTCCGATTCCGAAAGCGCCTTCGCCGCGCTCCACAAGGCCATGGTGCGCCAGTTCCCCGACCTGGCGTCGGCGCGGGTCACCCATCGCTGGTCGGGCCTCGTCGCCATGACCATGGACAGCCTTCCCCATCTCGGCCGCCTCGACGACCGGGTGGTCTATGCCGTCGGCTATAACGGAACCGGTGTCGCCATGGCCTCCAACATGGGCCGCTACGTCGCGGCGCTGGTGGCGGGCGAAAGGTCCGATCTCGGCCTGCTGACCTCGACGCCGCTCAGGCCGGTGCCGTTCTACCCCGTCCGGGAACCCGCCGTCCGGCTCGTCGCCGGCTGGTACCAGTTCCTCGATGCCATCGGGCGCTAGGGCGTCTTCCGCCGGATCGAACAGATCCGAACGCAGGAGTTTGCTCAAGCCGTTGAATCTGGAGCCACTTTCCCGCCGTCCGGACACTTCCGTGCGGCGGCCCGCTCCAGGGCCCCGAAAGTCGCCTGCCATCGGGACATCGTGTCCTGCCAGAACAGAGGAGAACGACGAATGCGGTATCGACTTTCCATGATCGCGCTTTGCGCGTCAGCGGCGATCTTCACGGCCGGCGCGGCGCGCGCCGATCAGATCACCTTCGTCTCCCAGGGCGGCGCCTATCAGGAGGCCCAGACCAAGGCGATCCTCGATCCCGTGGCGGCCCAGCTCGGCATCACCGTCAATCAGGACAGCTCACCCGACGCCTGGCCGGTCATCAAGACGCAGACCGCCTCGGGCAAGGTCATCTGGGATGTCGTCGATACCCCGGCCAAGGACTGCATCCGCGGCGGCGAGCAGGGCATGATCGAGAAGCTCGACTTCTCGCAGATCCCCAATGCCGAGAAGATGCCGGCCGAGTACAAGAGCCCCTATTCGGTTGCCTACGAATTCTATTCGAGCGTGCTCGCCTACAACAAGAAGAAGTACGGCGACAATCCGCCGAAGACATGGGCCGATTTCTGGGACGTGAAGAAGTTCCCAGGTACCCGCGCCCTGCGCAACCATCCGCTCGCGACCCTCGAGGCGGCGCTGCTCGCCGATGGCGTTCCGGCCGACAAGCTCTACCCGCTCGACGTCGACCGCGCCTTCAAGAAGCTCGAGCAGATCAAGCCCTACATCACGGTGTGGTGGACATCGGGCGCGCAGTCGGCCCAGCTTCTGGCCGATGGCGAGGTCGACATGGAGATGGCCTGGAACGGCCGCGTCGCCGCCGTCGTCAAGGAAGGCGCGCCGGTCGGCTATTCCTTCAACGAGGGCTTCCTCCAGTACACCTCGCTCTG
The DNA here is from genome assembly GCA_023442215.1 of Pseudomonadota bacterium. Classification (GTDB taxonomy): domain Bacteria; phylum Pseudomonadota; class Alphaproteobacteria; order Rhizobiales; family Segnochrobactraceae; genus Pseudoxanthobacter. The sequence continues at coordinate 17,951 of JAEZMP010000237.1, read as the reverse complement.
CATCCTCAAGGGCGCGCCCAATGCGGCCACCGCGGTCAAGTTCGTCAACGCCGCGCTGACCCCCGAGATTCAGGCGAACTTCCCGGCCTATATCGACTACGGCCCGGGCAACCCGGAAGCCTACAAGACCGGCAAGATCTCGCCGGAGCGGGCGGCCGAGATGCCGAGCTCGCCTGAGAACGCGAAGATTCAGGTGCTCGTTTCCGACGCGTGGTGGAGCTCGCCGGCCGGCGAAGAGGCGCAGAAGCGCTGGGCCGAGTTCATCCAGAAATAACGGCCGGTCCCCGGAGGGTCATCCATGGCGCAGACGACGACAAATCCCGCGGAGCGGCATGAGCGGCGCGAGCAGATGCTCATGCTGGCCCTGCTGGCGCCGGCCCTGCTGGTCATCGTGGCGCTTCTGGTGGTGCCGCTTTTCTGGCTGGCCTGGCAGTCGATCCGTCAGGACGGGGGCTTCACCCTCGCGAACTACGCGCGGTTCCTGACGGACTCGGTCTACTGGATGACCTTCCTGCAGACCTTCCGCATCGCGGGCATCGTCACGGTGATGACGATCCTGCTCGGCTACCCCGTCGCCTACGTGGCGGCGGGTCTGCCGCAGCGCTGGAGCATCGTCGTTCTTTCGATGGTGCTGCTGCCGTTCTGGACGTCGGTGCTGGTGCGCGCCTACGCCTGGCTCATCCTTCTGCAGCGCACCGGCATCGTCAACTCGGCCCTCACCAGCATGGGGCTGATCGACGAGCCGCTGCGGCTCGTCAACAACGAGCTCGGCACCATCATCGCCACCATCCACATCCTGCTGCCGTTCATGGTGCTGCCGCTCTACGCCACCATGAAGAAGATCCCCGGCGAACTCACCATGGCCGGCGCCAGCCTCGGCGGCTCGCCGCTGCACGTCTTCCTGCGCGTGTTCCTGCCGCTTTCGCTGCCGGGCCTGGTCGCGGGCACGGTGCTCGTGTTCGTGCTGACGCTCGGCTTCTACATCACGCCGGAGCTTCTGGGCGGCGGGCGCACCTACATGGTCTCCATGTTGGTCTCGCGCAATATCGAGGTCTACAACGAGTGGGGCGCCGCCTCGTCCATCAGCGTCGTGCTGATGATCTGCGTCTTCCTCATCTTCCGCCTCGCCAGTCTCCTCATTCCGTTCGAACGCATCATGGGAACGAGGTGACGCATGAGCCTGTCCCGGATTGTCCTCTACGGCCTCGTCGCCCTCATCCTCGCCTGGCTGATCATTCCGATCCTGATCATCCTGCCGATGTCGTTCTCCGGCGCGCGGTTCCTGGCGTTTCCGCCGCCGTCATGGTCGCTGCGCTGGTACGAGTCCTATCTCGGCAGCGCCGCCTGGATGCAGGCGACCCGCGTCAGCCTGACGGTCGCGGTCTCGAGCGCGGTCATCGCCACCGTCCTCGGCACGGCGGCGGCCTATGCGCTCAACCTCACGCAGTCGCGGCTGGTGCGCAGCCTGCAGGCGCTTCTGCTGCTGCCGCTGGTCGTCCCGATCGTCATCACGGCGGTGGGCGTGTTCCTCGTCTACGCCCAGATCGGCCTTCTCGCGACCATGACCGGGCTCATCCTCGCCAACGTCATGCTCGGCCTGCCTTATGTGGTGACCTCGGTCCTCGTCGGCCTGCGCAAGTTCGACCACACCCAGGAGATGGTCTCGCGCAGCCTCGGCATGAACCGCTGGCGGACCTTCTTCGTCGTCACCCTGCCGCAGATCCGGCCGAGCGTGATCACCGGGCTCCTGTTCGCCTTCATCTCGGCGATCGACGAGACGGTGGTGTCGCTCTTCATCTCCGGCGGCGAATATCAGACGCTCACCAAGCGGATGTTCACCGCGCTGCGCGACGAGATCGACCCGACGATCGCGGCGATCAGCTCGCTGCTGACGGCGATCTCCTTCATCCTCCTGATGCTTGCCGCGCTGAACGCGCGCAATGCCGAGCGCCCGCAGGGGCGTTCGTCATGATCGTGGACCACCTGATCCTGGGAGGCGGCTCGGCCGGCTGCGTGCTGGCGGCCCGTCTCTCGGCCGATCCCGGCAGAACGGTCGTGCTCGTCGAAGCCGGCCGCAACATCTCCGCCGACGACATCCCCGACGCGATCCGCAGCCGCTATCCCGGCCGTGCCTATCTCGACACCGGCAACATCTGGGCGCGGCTCACCGCCCGGATGGGATATGCCCGCTCCAATGCCGCGCCGCGTTCCTCGCGCCGCTACGAGCAGGCGAAGCTTCTCGGCGGCGGCTCGGCGATCAACGCGCTGATGGCCAATCGCGGATCGCCCGGCGACTATGCGGAATGGCAGGCGCTCGGCGCCGAAGGCTGGGGCTGGGACGACTGCCTGCCCTATTTCCTCCGGATCGAGGCCGACCGCGACTTTTCCGGCCCGCTGCACGGCAAGGACGGCCCCCTGACGATCCGGCGCATCCCGGACGGGCGGATATCCCCCTTCGTCGACCGCGTCATGAAGACTCTCGACCGCCGCGGCCATCCGATCCGCGCCGACCAGAACGGGCCGTGGGAAGACGGCACCTTTCGCGGCGCCGTCGCCGTCAGCGACGCCGGCGAGCGGCTGCCGACCTCGCTTGCCTATCTGACGGCGGAGGTGCGGCGCCGGCCCAACCTGCGCATCGTCACCGAATGCGTGGCCGACCGCATCCTGTTCGAGGGTCGCCGGGCGGTGGGCGCCGTCCTGTCGGGAGCGGCGAACGAGACCGTCCGCGCGCGGGAAGTGATCGTGTCCGCCGGCGCCATTCACACCCCGGCGCTGCTGATGCGCTCGGGCGTCGGTCCGGCCGGCGATCTCGCCGTCATGGGCGTGCCCGTCGCCGTCGACAGCGGCGCTGTCGGCCGCAACCTGATGGAGCATCCCTCGATCGCGGTTGCGGCCTATCTGCCGCGGCACATGCGTGTGCGCGACCCGGCCGAGCATCACGAACAGGCCATCTGGCGCTTCTCCTCCGGCATCGAGGGTGCGCCGCAGGGCGACATGCACGCCGCCATCCTGTCGCGCTCCGGGTGGCATTCGGTCGGCCTGCGCATGGGCAGCCTGTTCTTCTGGGTCAACAAGTCCTATTCGCGCGGCGTCGTCAGGCTGGCCTCGGCCGATCCGCGCGCCGAGCCAGACGTCGACTTCCGGATGCTGAGCGACGCGCGCGATCTCGACCGCCTCAAGCTCGCTCTGCGCATGGGGGCGGCCGCGCTGTCGGATCCGTTCATGGACGGCCATCGCGGTACGGTGTTTCCGTCGAGCTATTCGCCGCGCGTGGCGAAGGTCGCCGTGCCCGGCACCTGGAACGCACTGCAGCGCGGCATGCTGTCGGCCATGCTCGACGTGGCCGGGCCGCTGCGACCGGCGCTGGTACACGCGGCGGTCACGCTCGGTACCACCCTGCAGGGACTTCTTGATGACGACGACGCGCTGACGGAATTCGTCCGCCGCCATGTCGGCGGCACCTGGCATCCCTCCGGCACCTGCCGCATGGGCGCGGTCGGCGATCCGGCGGCCGTCACCTCGCCCACGGGGAAGGTGCACGGCGCCAAGGGCCTGAGGGTCTGCGACGCCTCGCTGATGCCGTCGATCCCCTGCGCCAACACCAACATCCCGACGATCATGATCGCGGAGCGCATCGCCGATTTCGTCCTGGATGGCCGCTGAGGCGGCCGGAGACCGACATGGACCAATATCTCACGTTCTATATCGACGGCGCCTGGGTCGAGCCGTCGACGGACGCCCGCCTCGCCGTCGTCGACCCCGCGTCGGAACGGCCGTTCGCCGAGATCGCGATGGGATCCGCTGCCGATGCCGAACGCGCCATCGCCGCCGCGCGCCGGGCATTCGCGTCGTTTTCGCTGACCTCCCGCGACGAGCGGTTGGCGCTGCTGGAGCGCATTCTCGCGGTCCTGAAGCGGCGCAACGACGAGATCGGCGACATCATCTCGCGTGAGATGGGCGCCCCGCGGCGCATGGCGCGGGAGGAGCAGGCCGGCATCGGCGTCGCGCATTTCGAGGAGACGCTGCGGGCCATGCGCGCCTTCGCCTTCGAGTACGCGCAGGGCACCACCCGCATCGTCCACGAGCCGGTCGGCGTGGTCGGGATGATCACGCCGTGGAACTGGCCGATCAACCAGATCGCCTGCAAGGTCGCCCCGGCGCTCGCCACGGGCTGCACCATGGTGCTGAAGCCGTCGGAGATCGCGCCCCTCAGCGCGGTGCTGTTCGCCGAGGTGCTGCACGAGGTCGGCGTTCCCGCGGGCGTGTTCAACATGGTGCAGGGCGACGGTCCCGGCGTCGGCGCCGTGCTGGCGAGCCACCCGGACATCGACATGGTGTCGTTCACCGGTTCCACCCGCGCCGGCATTTCGGTGGCGCAGGCCGCGGCGCCCACGGTGAAGCGGGTGCATCAGGAACTCGGCGGCAAGTCGCCCAACATCGTTCTCAGAAGCGCCGATCTCGCCGCCGCCGTCCGCTCCGGCGTCAGCCGCTGCTTCGCCAATTCGGGCCAGTCCTGCAACGCGCCGACGCGGCTTCTGGTGCCGGCCGAGCGCATGGACGAGGCGATGGAGATCGCGCGGCAGGCGGCGGAGGCCGTCCGCGTCGGCGATCCGTCCGATCCGGCGACCGAACTCGGCCCGGTCGCGAGCCGGGCGCAGTTCGACAAGATCCAGAGCTTGATCCTGAAGGGGATCGACGAGGGCGCGATCCTCGTCGCCGGCGGTCCCGGCCGCCCGGCGCATCTTGAGGCCGGCTACTATGTCCGGCCGACCGTGTTCGCCGGCGTCACCAACGACATGACCGTCGCGCGCGAGGAGATCTTCGGCCCCGTGCTGTCGATCCTCGGCTACGGCTCCGAGGACGAGGCTGCCGACATCGCCAACGACACGCCCTATGGCCTGGCGTCCTACATCCAGGGCGCCCCCGACGAGGCCCGCGCTTTCGCGCGCCGGCTCAGGACCGGCATCGTGCGCCTCAACGACGCCCCCTGGGACGGCGCGGCGCCGTTCGGCGGCTACAAGCAGTCCGGCAACGGCCGCGAGTACGGCACGTTCGGCCTCAACGAATTCACGGAAATCAAGGGCATCGTCGGCTTCGGCGACTGACCTCCGGCCAGGCGGCGCCGTGCGCCGCCGCAGCCCCGCATTCCTCTCAGGTGAACACATGCTCAAGCTGAAAGACCCCACCTTGTTCGTCGAAAGGGCGCTGATCGGCGGCGTCTGGACGGATGCGGCCGGCGGTGCGACCGTCACCGTCGACGATCCCGCCACCGGTGCCGCGATCGGCACGGTGCCGGATTGCGGCGCCGACGACACCGGCCGCGCGATCGCCGCGGCGGCCGAGGCGTTCCGGAGCTGGCGGCTCACCACCGCGGCCGAGCGCGCCCGCCTGCTGGAGCGCTGGCACGACCTGCTTCTGGAAAACGCCGACGACCTCGCGCTGATCATGACCTCGGAGCAGGGCAAGCCGCTTGCAGAGGCGCTCGGCGAGATCGGCTATGGCGCGTCCTTCATCAAGTGGTTCGCCGAGGAAGCCCGCCGCGGCTACGGCATGACCATTCCCGCGCCGACGGCCGACCGCCGCATCGTGGTCAACAAGGAGCCGGTCGGTGTCGCGGCGGTGATCACGCCGTGGAACTTCCCGAATGCGATGATCACGCGCAAATGCGCGCCCGCGCTCGCCGCCGGCTGCACCGTGGTCATCAAGCCGTCGGAGTTCACGCCCTATTCCGCGCTGGCCCTCGGCGTGCTCGCCGAGCGCGCCGGCATCCCGGCCGGCGTGATCAACATCGTCACCGGCATGCCGAAGGCCATCGGCGCAGCGCTGACCTCGAGCCCGGAGGTGCGCAAGGTCTCCTTCACCGGGTCCACCGCCGTCGGCTCGCTGCTGATGGCGCAGTGCGCGCCGACCGTGAAGCGGCTCAGCCTCGAACTCGGCGGCAACGCGCCTTTCATCGTGTTCGACGACGCCGATCTCGATGCGGCGGTCGAGGCGGCCATCGTCTCGAAATTCCGCAATGGCGGCCAGACCTGCGTCTGCGCCAACCGGCTGCTCGTCCAGGCGGGGATCTACGATGCCTTCGCCGACAGGCTCGCCGCGCGCGTCGCCGCGATGCGGGTCGGGCCGGGCGTGGAGGAGGGCGTGCAGATCGGGCCGATGATCAACGCCGCGGCGGTCGGCAAGATCGCGGCCCATGTCGAGGATGCGCTCGCCAATGGGGCCCGCAACATCACGCCGCGTGATGCGCTGCCGGCCGGTGCGCTCTATGTGGCGCCGATGGTGCTGACCGGCGCCACGACGGCGATGCGGCTCGCGAGCGAGGAAACCTTCGGCCCCGTGGCGCCGCTGTTCCGCTTCGAGACCGAGGCGGAGGCGATCGCGATCGCCAATGCAACGCCCTACGGCCTCGCGGCCTATTTCTTCACCGAGAACCTGCATCGCGCCTGGCGCGTCGGCGAGGCGCTCGAATTCGGCATGGTCGGCGTCAACACCGGCAGCGTGTCGATGGAAGTCGCGCCGTTCGGCGGCATCAAGCAGTCGGGCCTCGGCCGCGAGGGCGGCCCGACCGGCATGGACGAATATCTCGAAACCAAGGCCTTCCACCTCGGCGGCCTGAAGACCCGGCCGCTGTGAGCGGCCCGTGCGGGACACCACGATGAACGAGCGCACCTACGATATCGCCGTGATCGCCGGCGATGGCATCGGCAAGGAAGTGATGCCGGAAGGCGTCAGGGTCCTCGAGGCGGCGGCGCGCCGTCACGGCTTCACGCTGCGGCAGAAATGGCACGATTTCGCCCATTGCGACTATTACGCCCGGCACGGCCGCATGATGCCGGAGAACTGGAAGGAAGAGATCGGCCGGCCCGATGCCATCTTCTTCGGCGCGGTGGGCTGGCCGGCGATCGTGCCGGATCACGTCTCGCTCTGGGGCTCGCTGCTGCAGTTCCGGCGCGAATACGACCAGTATGTTAATCTTCGCCCCGTCCGGCTGATGGAAGGCGTGCCGTGCCCGCTGGCCGGCCGCAAGCCCGGCGACATCGATTTCTGGGTGGTGCGCGAGAACACCGAGGGCGAATATTCCGCCATCGGCGGCCGCATGTTCGAGGGCACCGACCGCGAACTCGTGATGCAGGAGACGGTCATGACCCGCAAAGGCGTCGACCGCATCCTGAAATTCGCCTTCGACCTCGCCAAGACGCGCCCCCGCCGGCTGGTGACCTCGGCGACCAAGTCCAACGGCATCGCCATTACCATGCCGTACTGGGACGAGCGGGTGGAGGCGATGGCCGCATCCTATCCCGAGGTGTCGTGGAACAAGTTCCACATCGACATCCTCACGGCGAACTTCGTGCTGAAGCCGCACATCTTCGACGTCGTCGTCGGCTCCAACCTGTTCGGCGACATCCTGTCCGATCTCGGCCCGGCCTGTGCCGGCACCATCGGCATCGCTCCCTCCGGCAACATCAATCCCGAACGCGAGCATCCCTCGCTGTTCGAGCCGGTGCACGGCTCCGCGCCGGATATCGCCGGCCAGAACGTGGCGAACCCGATCGGCCAGATCTGGTCGGCGGCGATGATGCTCGACCATCTCGGCGAGAAGGTCGCGGCGGCCGAGATCGTCGCGGCCGTCGAGGCGGTGCTGAAGGAGCCCCGCCTGCGCCCCCGCGATCTCGGCGGATCGGCCGACACCGCGAGCTGCGGCGCCGCCGTCGCCGCGCACCTGTCCTGAAAGCCCGGGAATGCCACCGATGTCCAACCTGATCGTCTTCGACCTCGCCAATCCCGGAACGCCGAAGGAGAGCAAGGCCCTGCCCGAACGCCTGGTCGAGGGCGATCCGTCCTACCGCACCTGGGAGCAGGATATCGTCGACGGCGGCCGCATCCGCTCAGGCATCTGGGAGGCGACGCCCGGCGCGACGCGCTCCATCAAGGGCGAGACCTGGGAATATTGCACCATCCTGTCCGGCGTGATGGAGCTTATTGAGGACGGCCGTGAACCCCGCCGCTTCACCGCCGGCGATACCTTCGTCATGCGCCCGGGCTTCACCGGCACTTGGCGCACCATCGAGACCGTGCGCAAGCTCTGGGTGATCGTATCGCCCGGGAATATTTGATCCTATCTAATGGCGCACCGGCCCGCGATCAGCGGGCCGCGAGCGGCGAGTGCGCGCGGGCGCGGTGACGGCCCTGGCCCTTCGGTCCGACGAGGGTGCCCTCGTCGACCATCACGGTGCCGCCGAGGATGACGGTCATCGGCCAGCCCTGCACCTCCAGTCCCTCGTACGGGCTGTAATCCGAGCCGTCGTGAAGCTCGGCATGGCGGATGGTGCGGCGCACCGCCGGGTCCCAGATCGCGATGTCGGCGTCCATCCCGACCGCGATCCGTCCCTTGCGCTCCAATCCGTAGATCTGCGCGTGGTTGGTCGCCGTGAGCGCGACGAAGCGCGGCAGGTCGATCCGCCCCTTCATCACCCCTTCCGAGAACAGGATCGGCAGCCGCGTCTCCACCCCCGGAATCCCGTTCGGGATGTGGCGGAAGCTGGTGCGGCCGCGGGCGTTGAGCTTGCCGGAGGGATCGTCGAACAGGAACGGGCAGTGGTCGGAGGAGAACAGGTCGAACACGCCCTGCTCGATGCCCCGCCAGCAGGCGTCCTGTTCCTGCTTGTCGCGCGGCGGCGGCGAGCAGACGAATTTCGCGCCCTCCCAGTTGCTGCGGTCGAGATCGTCGGCGGTGAGCATGAGATATTGCGGGCAGGTCTCGCCCACCACCTTGCGGCCCCGCGCCCGCGCCGCGCGGATCTCGTCGGCCGCCGCGCCGTTGGAGACGTGGACGATCACCACCGGCACGTCGACGACCTCCGCAAGCGACAGCGCGCGATGGGTCGCCTCGCGCTCGACCACCACCGGGCGGGTGCTCGCGTGGGCGCGCGGCGCGACGTCGCCGGCGCTTTCGTGCTGGCCGATCAGATAGCGGATGGCGTCCTCGTTCTCGCAATGGACGAGCACCAGCGCCCCGGTCCGCCGCGCGACGTCCATGGTGGCGAGGATCTCGGCATCGTTCAGCCGCAGCCCCTCATAGGTCATGAACACCTTGAACGAGGTGTAGCCGTCGGCGACCAGCGCCGGCAGTTCCTGCCCGAGCACCGCCGGCGTCGGATCGGAGACGATCATGTGGAACGAGACGTCGGTGTAGCACTGGCCGTCCGCCAGCGCGTGATAGGCGGTCACCGCCTCGCGCAGCGACTGCCCCTTCTGCTGCAGGCAGAACGGCAGCACGCAGGTGTTGCCGCCGAACAGCGCCGAGCGGGTGCCGCTCTCGAAGCCATCAGCCATGCGGATGCCCTCGCCAGAGGGCTGGGCCATGTGGACGTGGCTGTCGACGCCGCCCGGCAGGACGTAGCGTCCCGTCGCGTCGAGCGTGCGGGTGCCGTCCGGCAGGCTCTCGCCGATCTGGACGATGCGCCCGTCGCGGATGCCGATATCGGCGGCGAACACGTCGGATGCGGTGGCGATGGTGCCGTTGCGGATGACGAGGTCGAACATGGGTGCTCTCCGATCCCTGGTGTCAGACCATCACGTCGCCGCCATTGGGGGAGAGCGACTGGCCGCAATAGTAGCCGCCGGCGTCGGATGCCAGCAGCAGCGCCGTCGGCGCGATCTCGTCGACGTGGCCGAAGCGGCCCATCGGCAGCTGCGCCTGCTTCATGGCGCGCCAGGCGTCGGTCAGCCCCATCAGCATGTCGGTCTCGATCGGACCCGGCGCGATCGAGTTGACCGTCACGCCCTTCGGCGCGGCCTCGTAGGCGAGCGCCCGGGTGAAGCCGACGATGCCGGCCTTGGCGGCGCAATAATGCGCGAGGCCCGGCGCGCCCTTGTAGGCGAGCTGCGAGGAGAAGTTGATGATCCGGCCCCAGCCCCTTGCGGCCATCGCCGGATAGAACCGCTGGGTCACCATGAAGGTGCCGCGCAGGTGCACCCCGATCATGCGGTCGAACGCGGCCGTCGTGATGTCCTCGAACGCGAGATCGCCGCCGATGCCGGCGCAGTTGACGAGGATGTCCACCGGGCCGAGGGCGCCGGCGCTCCAGGCCGCGAGGGCGTCGACCGAGGCTTCGTCGGCGACGTCGCAGACGGTATGGACCACGTCGTGCCCGGCGGCGCCGAGCCGGGCGGCCAGCGCGGCGGCATTGGCGTCGTCGCCGAACTGGCAGTAGCCGACCCGCGCGCCGTGGGCGAGGAAGATCTCGACGATGGCTGCGCCGATGCCGCGGCTGCCGCCGGTCACCAGAGCGGTGCGGCCGGCGAGGCTGAAACTGGTCATGGTTCTGTCTCCGGAATGGCGCCGTCAGGCGCGACGGTCCGCCAGCCACGCGGCGTAGGCGCGAACGCCCTGTTCCAGCGTGTGGCGCGGCACGAAGCCGAGGTCCCGCGCGATCGCGGTGGTGTCGAAACGGTGCTGGTAGTCGTCGAGCGGGTCGGGGCCCGGGGCGACCTCGATGTCGGCGCCGGGCAGCACGCGGCCGACCGCCTCCGCCACCTCGCCGATGGTCAGGAAGCTGCCGCCGGTGGCGGTATAGACCGGCTGCGGGCAGGACGGCGCGTCGTGGGCGCGCAGCAGCGCGTCCACCGCGTCGTCGACATGGATGAACTGGCGCGGGAAGTCGCGCCCGAACGGCAGCCGGCTCGGCCGGCCGGCCTGCGCGTCCTCGATCAGGGTGCGGATCACGCAATCGGTGGTGCGGCCCGGGCCGTAGACCCAGCAGAGCCGGATCGCCACCGCGTCGAGGCCGTGCTGCTGGCGGTAGCCGGCCAGCAGCTGTTCCGCCGCGACCTTGGTGGCGCCGTAGACGCTGGAGGGACGCAGCGGCGTGTCTTCCGTGAGCCCGGGCGTGCCGGCTTCGGGCTCGCGCGTCGGGCCGAAGGCGCTGGTGGACGAGCAGAACACCAGCCGGCGCATCGCGAAACTGCGCGCCAGCTCCAGCATGTTCGCGGTCCCCGTCACATTGGCCTGAACGATGCCGTAGGGATTGTCGATCATCACCATCGGGCCGGAGACCGCCCCGCAATGGATGATCGAGCCGACGCCCTCGGCGCGCGCGAGGCCATGAAGCCGGTGGATGTCGCCGAGGTCGGCGATGGTCACGGGATGCTGACCCGGTTTGAGCGCGATATCGATGCCGAGCGCCGGCCGGCCCTCGCCGGCGAGGCGCGCCAGCACCCGCTGGCCGATCAGGCCGGAGGCGCCTGTGACGAGAATGGTCGGTTCGGATGTGGGTTCGCTCACCGCAGAACTCCCTGGGCACGGTCTTCGGGGGGCGGCGCCGCCTGTTCGATGGCGAGCTCCGCCGACAGCAGCTTGCGGGTATAGGGGTCCTTCGGCCGGGCGAAGACCTCGTCCATGCTGCCGGCTTCGACGATCCGGCCGCGGTTCATGACGGCGACGTCATGGGCGAGCGAGCGGACCGAGTTGAGGTCGTGGGTGATGAACAGGGCCGAAAGCTGCATCCGGCTCTGCAGGTCGCGCACGAGGTCGATGATCTGGGCGCGCACGCGGATATCGAGCGCGGTGGTCGGTTCGTCGAAGATGACGAAGTCCGGCCGGCTGGCGAGGGCGCGCGCGATGCCGACACGCTTCTGCTCGCCCGCGGTCAGCTCGTGTGGAAACAGCTCGGCGGTGCGCGTCGGCAGGTCGACGAGCGCCAGCACCTCGTGGACCCGCTTCAGGCGCTCGGCAGCGGACAGGGTCTCCAGCATCGCCAGCGGTTCGTTGACGAGCTGGCGCACCCGCCAGCGCGGATTGAGCGCCACATAGGGTTCTTGGAACACCATCTGGATCCGGCGGCGCAATCCGCGAAAGCGCGCCTCCGGCCAGTGGGTGACGTCCTCGCCGTCGAACAGGATCCGTCCCGAGGTCGCCTGCAGCAGCCGCACGAGGCACTGGCCGATGGTGGTCTTGCCCGAGCCGCTCTCGCCGACGAGGGCGAGGGTCTCGCCGCGGCGCACGGTGAAGGACACGCCGTCGACCGCGCGCACGAGTTCGCCCGGCCGGCTGCCGGGGAAGATCTTCACGAGATCCTCGATCGCGAGCAGCGGCGTTGCGTCCGTCCCGATCCCGCGCAGCGAGGGAACCGGCCGTGCGCGCGCCGCATCGAGCAGCGCGCGGCTGTAGGGTTCGCGGGGAGCGGCGATGAATTCGGCGGTGGGCGCCATCTCCTCGATCCGGCCGCCGCGCATCACCGCGACGCGGTTGCAGTAGTGGGCGACGATGCCGAGATCGTGGGTGATCAGCACCACCGAGCAGCCCATCCGCCGGCTGCGCTCCACCAGCATGTCGAGCACCTGCACGGACACCGTGGCGTCGAGGCCGAGGGTGGCGTCGTCGGCGAGCACGACCTTCGGCTCGGCGATCAGCGCCATGGCGATGACGACACGCTGGGCCATGCCGCCCGAAAGCTCGTGGGGATAGGCCTTGGCGCGTTCCTCGGGGTTGACGATGCCCACGTCGGCGAGAAGCTGCACCGCCTGCGCCCATGCCGCTTGACGCGACAGCCGCCGGTGGCTGCGCAGTACGCGCACGAGCTGAGCCCCGACCCGCTCGACCGGATCGAGCAGCGCCTTGGCGTTGGTGCCGATCAGCGACACCATCCCGCCACGCAGCGCGCGGCGTTCGCCCGGCGTCATCTGGCTGACGACGCGGCCCTCCACCAGCACCTCGCCGCGCTCGTGGCGCACGCCCGGCGGCAGGAGGTCGATGATGGCGCGCGCCAGCAGCGACTTGCCGGCACCGGTCTCGCCGACGATGCCGAGGATCTCGTGCGGCATCAGCCGGAGATCGAGCCCGTCCAACAGGACCCGTTCGCCGTCCCCCTCGCCGGTGGCGAGGGTGAGGCCGTCGATCCGCAGCACGGGCGTGTCGGCGGTTTCGCTCGTCATGCCGTCTCTCCGGTTGTCTGGGGCCGGCGCTTGGCGCGGGCCGGCGTCCGTGCGCGCGTGGGATCGAGCGCATCGCGCATCACGTCGCCGAGCAGCGCGAAGCAGAGCACGGCGACGACGATGGCGAGGCCGGGGAACAGCGACACCCACCACACGCCGAGGATCATCTGCTGAGCGCCGGTGGAAACCATCAGCCCCCATTCCGGCGTCGGCATGCGCACGCCCGCGCCGATGAACGAGAGGCCGGCGGTAAGCAGGATCGCCATGCCGATCGAGATCGAGACCTGCACCATGGCCGGCATCATCGCGTTCGGCAGCAGGTGGCGGAACATGATGTGGCGGTCGGTGGCGCCCGAGCACCGCGCCGCGGCCACGAACGGCCGTTCCCGCAGCGACAGCACCTCGGCGCGGATCAGCCGGGCGAAGATCGGGATGAACAGGATCGCGAGCACGATCGCGACGTTCCAGATTTCCTGGCCCATCACGGCCACCAGCGCCATGCCGAGCACGAAGATCGGGAAGGCCTGGATGAAGTCGAACAGCCGCATGGCGAGGCTGGAGGCCGGGCCGCGATAGAAGCCGATGAGGAGGCCGAGCGGCACGCCGGCGGCGAAGGCGACGGCGACCGAGACGACGCTGATCAGGAGATTGATGCGCGTCGCGTAGACCACCCGCGAGAACACGTCCATGCCGGTGATGTCGGTGCCGAACCAGTGCGCGGCGGAGGGCGGCTGCAGCGAGGCGAGGGCATCGGCCTCGACCGGGCTGTAGGGGCTGATCACCGGCGCGAACACGATCATCACGATCTGGAGCGCCAGCAGGAGGAGGCCGATCACAGCCGCCGGGCGTCGGAGCGCGAGGGGCAGCTTCATACCTTGATCCTCGGGTCGGCGAGTTCGTAGAGGATGTCCACCACGAGGTAGACGACGAGAATGAAGGCGGCGGCGACGAGGATGAAGCCCTGCAGCGCCGGGTAGTCGCTGTTCATCACAGCCTGCACGGCGTACTGGCCGAGGCCGCCCCAGGAGAAGATCGTCTCGACCAGCACGGCCGCGCCCAGCAGGAAGCCGACGAGGAAGCCGATGATGGTGATGATCGGCGGCAGGCTGTTGCGCATGGCGGCGCGGATGATCACGCGCTCCGGCACGCCGCAGGCCCGTGCGTGGCGGACGAAATCCGACCGCCAGACCCCGGCGAAGATGCTCTGGGTCATCTTCATCAGCGCGCCGGCATTGACGATGGCGATGGTCAGCACCGGCAGCACCAGCCGGCCGGCGGCGGAGGAGAGCGCGGCGAAGTTGCCGGCGATCAGCGCGTCCACCGTGTAGAAGCCGGTGACGTAGGGCGGCGGGTTCATCATCGCGTCGATGCGCCCGAACGGCGCGGCCGCCCAGCCGAGCATGGTGAAGAAGACATAGATCAGGATGAGACCGATCCAGAAATCGGGAATGGCGCCGGCGGCGAGGCCGTAGATCCGGGCGCCGACATCGACGGTGCCGCCCGGCCGCACCACCGAGGCGACGGCGACGGCGAAGCCGACGATCACTGTCAGCACCATGGCATAGGTGATGAGTTCCAGCGTTGCCGGCGCGCGCTCCATGAGGTCGACCGTCACCGGATTGGAGGTGAAGATCGAGATGCCGAGATCGCCGTGCAGGACGTTGCCGCAATAGGTGAGGAACTGCACCCACAGGCTGTCGTTGAGGCCGAGCCGGTCGCGAAGCTGCGCCACCGCCTCCGGGGTCGCCATGTTGCCGAGCAGCAGCACCGCCGGATCGCCGGGTAGGAGGCGGATCAGGAAGAACGTCACGAACAGCACGCCGAACATCTGCGGCACCAGCAGCGCGAGCCGGGGCAGCACGATCTGAAGCGCGCGCGGCACGCGCTCCCAACGTCGTCTCAGGCCGAGGAGCATGTCTGCATCTCCGCAATCATCGCGAGAATTGTCGCCGGTCGATCTCCGGCGGCGCATGGGCAGTCACCGTCATGCGTGTCTGCCCATGCGGTCTGCCTATGCAAAACTCCGGCCGGAGGCCCGTGGGCCTCCGGCCGGCAGGGCTCATTTGCTGAAGTCGTACCAGGCGTTGCTGTTGGGCGTGTACCAGGAGAAGCCGTTCACCTTGGCGCCTACTGCAAGTTGGTACCCGGGGTTGAACAGGAACACCCAGGGCGCTTCCGAGACCACGATCTTCTGGACGGTCTTCATGTCCGCCTCGCGGGACGCCTGGTCGGTGGAGGTGAGCGCCTTGTTGATGAGCGCGTCGACCTCGGCGTTCTTGTAATGCGAGAAGTTCACCATCGACTGGCTGTTGATGAACAGGTTGGTGACGTAGGCCGCGTCCGGTACGATCGCCATGTCGCGGATGAAGAACATCGGCATGGTGCCCTTGGTGTAGCGCTCCACCAGGCTCGACGCCGGCAGCTTGACGAGCGTCACGTCGACGCCGGCGCGGGCGAAGGCGGTCTTCAGGATCACCGCCATCTGCTCTTCCAGCGGTTCGCCGGTGCGATAGCCGAGTTCGGTCTTGAAGCCGTCGGGATAGCCGGCCTTGGCGAGCAGTTCCTTGGCCTTGGCGACGTCGTCCTTGTAGGGGAAGCCTTCATCCGTATAGGCCGGGTAGATCTCCGAGACCGGGCTCTTGGTCGGCCGGGCCGTGCCCATGTAGACGCTGCTCTCGATGTCGGGCCGCGGCACCAGATAGTTCATCGCCTGGCGCACCTCGACCTTGTCGAACGGCGGCAGCGAATTGTTCATCTCGAGCCGGTGCGTGTAGTTGCCGAACACCTCCCACACCTTGATCGTCGGCACCTTCTTGGCGAGCGCGATCTCGCGCGGGGTCAGCCATTCGGCCACGTCGATCGAGCCCGCCTGCAGCGCGGCGAGGCGGTTGGAGGAGGTCGGCATCTCGCGGAAGATCACCTTCTTCAGCTTGGCCTCGCCCCGGTAATAATAGGGGTTGGCCTCGTAGATGACCTCCTGGCCCGGCGAGAACTTCGCGATGTGATAGGGCGCGAACGAGGCCGAATCCGTCGACAGGAAGCGGGAGGCCCAAGGGTCGTCCTTGGTGACGTGCTTCTTGGCTTCGGTCGAGTCGATGATGCCCAGGTCGTTGTTGATCCACAGCCGCGCGAGCAGCAGCGAGGGATGCGGGATGGAGACCTTGACGGTGTAGTCGTCGATCTTCTGGAAGGAGTCGAAGCTCTCGATCTTGAGGATCTGCGTCATGTACCAGTGGAACGTGGCCTTCATGTTCCAGCCGCGCTCGAAGGTCCACATCACGTCGTCGGCGGTCATCTCGTTGCCGGCGGCGCTCTTCACACCCTTGCGCAGGTGGAACGTGATGGACTTGTTGTCCGGCGCGATCTCGTAGCTTTCCGCGAGCGCGCCCTCGATCTTGGAGAAATCCTCCACCTTGGCGCCGTCCGGCTCGCTCTTCATCGCGTAGACGAGCAGGCGCTCGAAGATGTTGCGCCGCGCCTCGTGGCCGGCTTCGGTCGGGGGATATTCCTGGTCGAGGGATTCGGGCGTGCGGGGCCCGGCCACGATCAGGGTCTCGTTCGCGCTCTGGGCGTGCGCGGACGGGCTCGCGGCCATCACCGCGAAGGCGAGGGCGGAGAGCGTATACGACAGGCGTTTCATGCGCATCGGGTGGTCTC
Organism: Pseudomonadota bacterium; assembly: GCA_023442215.1. GTDB lineage: Bacteria > Pseudomonadota > Alphaproteobacteria > Rhizobiales > Segnochrobactraceae > Pseudoxanthobacter. The sequence goes on along the minus strand of JAEZMP010000237.1, from coordinate 1,361 downwards.
CTCGGGCAAGGGTCAGAGGGGGGAGGAAGGGAGGGGAGAGGCAGGCACTGCCCCCAGCCGGACGCCGACCGGGGAAATGTCGCGGAACTCGCAGTCCGCGTCCGAGCCGTCCTTGTGGACGAGCATGGCGAGGCGGCCCGATGCGCCGAGCATCGTCATCGGGACATGCCAGACGGCGGTGCGGTACTGCACGCCGGTGTCGCCGGGCACCACGAAGGCCGTGAGGCCCGCGAGGTCGGGGCCGCCGTCGGGCGCATCCGGCGCGACGACGACGAGATAGGCTTCGCCGTCGAGCGGCAGGAACGCCTGCGTCGAATGCAGGTGGCGCTCCATCACGTGCACCACGTGCCGGCCGGGCTCGGTCGGCGCGGGGGGCGCGACGACCTCCAGCACCGCCCGCGCCGCGGGTCGGCCGTTGAAGGGCAGCGTGGTGCGGGACACCTCCGCCACCACCTCGCCGAACGGGGCGAACGCCTCGGATGTCAGGGGCCGGGCGGCGATCTCACGCATCGCGCGTCTCCGCGGACCGGGCGTCGCGCTCGAGCCAGGCACGCGCGATCTCCTCGCGGGTCGTGAACCAGACGTCGTGATACTGGCGCGCATAGTCGAAGAAGCGCTTCAGCGAGCGGATGCGGCCGGGGCGCCCGATCATGCGCGGGTGCAGCCCGATCGACATCATCCGCGGCCCGCGCGCCGCCTCGGCGTACAGCACCTCGAAGCTCTCGCGCATGTAGAGGAAGAAGTCCTCCGCCTGCGCCAGGCCGGGCGAGTTCCAGAAGCGGATGTCGTTGACGTCGCAGGTATAGGGGACGACGAGGCGCCGATGGTCCCCGACGGTGACGAAATAGGGCACATCGTCGTTGTAGGCGTCGGAATCGTAGAGGAAGCCGCCTTCCTCCGCGACGAGGCGGCGGGTGCGCACGCTCGGTCCGTAGCGGCAGTACCAGCCGACCGGACGCTTGCCGCAGGTTTCCTCGAACGAACGGATGGCGCGGGCGATGTGGTCGCGCTCCTCCTCCTCGGTGAGGCGGAACACTTCTTCCCAGCGATAGCCGTGGCTGCAGATCTCGTGGCCGCCGGCGACAGCCGCCCGCGCGACGTCCGGGTTCTGCTCGAAGGCGACCGCGCAGGCGAAGAACGTCGCGGGGATGCGCGCATCCGCCAGAGAGTCCAGGATGCGCCAGATGCCGACGCGCGAGCCGTACTCGTACATGGATTCCATGGCGAGGTTACGGATGTCGCGTGGGAAGGCGTAGCTTCCCCATTCCGTCATCGGCTCCTGGTCGGGGTCGCCCATGGCGAACGAACGCTCGGAGCCTTCCTCGTAATTGATCACCACGTTGATCGCGAGGCGCGCGCCG
>JAEZMP010000215.1 GCA_023442215.1 Pseudomonadota bacterium | reverse complement strand
TGCGCGCTCTGAAGGGGCTCGGGGACATGATCTCGCTCTCGGTGGTGCACTGGCGGATGCTGGAAAACGGCTGGACCTTCGAGGATGGGCCGGGCGTCATTCCCGATCCGATCCACAATGCCGCGTTCCTCTATCAGGTCTACGCGGCGGCGGATCCGGGCTATAGCGGCCGGGTGACGGTGCCTGTGCTGTGGGACAGGAAGCGGGCGACCATCGTCAACAACGAGTCGTCCGAGATCATCCGCATGTTCACCCGGGCGTTCGACGGCGTCGGCGCGAAGCCTGGCGATTATTATCCCGTCGCGCTCCGCGAGGAGATCGACGCGGTCAATGCGCGCGTCTACGACACCGTCAACAACGGGGTCTACAAGGCCGGCTTCGCCACCTCGCAGGACGCCTACGAGGAAGCAGTCAAGCCGCTGTTCGCCTCGCTCGACTGGCTGGAGGAGCGGTTGTCGTCCGCGCGCTATCTGGTGGGCGGTCAACTGACGGAGGCCGATATCCGCCTGTTCACCACGCTGGTGCGGTTCGATGCGATCTATGTCGGCCACTTCAAATGCAACCTGAAGCGCATCGTCGACTATCCCGTGCTGTCGGCCTATCTGCGCGATCTCTACCAGACACCGGGGATCGGTGAGACCTTCGTCATCGAGCACGCCAAGCGGCACTATTACGAAAGCCATCGCACCATAAACCCGACCGGCATCGTGCCGCTCGGACCGGAACTGGACTTCTTCGCGCCCCACGGCCGCGGCTAGAGCCAGTTCCGTTCAGACCGAACCGGTCTGAACGACAAGGACGGGATCCAGTGCCGGAATCCGGAGCGCCTTCCGGTCCCTCCGGAAAGCGCTCCGTCCGGGTGGCGGACCGGCCGCTTACAGCTCGGCGGCCACGGCTTCCACGGCGCCCTTGGTGGCGGCAGCGACGATGTCGGCCTCCTCGCGGGTCAGGCAGAGCGGCGGGGCGAAGCCCAGGATATCGCCCTCCGGCATGCCGCGGCCGAGCACGCCGCGCGCGGCCAGTGCCGCCGCGATCCGCGGTCCGACCTTGAGGGCCGGATCGAAGAAGCGGCGCGTGTCGCGGTCGGCGACGAACTCCACCGCCGCCAGCATGCCCTCGCCGCGGATGTCGCCCACGATGGGGTGGTCGCCCACCGCGGCGGTCAGCGCCCCGCGCAGGTAGGCCCCGACGTCGGCCGCGTTTTCCACGAGGCCCATGCGATCGATCAGGTCGAGATTGGCGATGCCCGCCGCCGTGCAGATCGGGTGGGCGGAATAGGTCCAGCCGTGGCCGATGGGGCCCATCGCGGCGGAACCGTCCTCGAGCACCTTCCAGACCTTCTCGGACACGACGACGCCGGACAGCGGCGCGTAGGCCGAGGTCAGCCCCTTGGCGATCGTCATCAGGTCGGGCTTGAGGCCGTAGAATTCCGAGCCGAACATGGTGCCGAGGCGGCCGAAGCCGGTGATGACCTCGTCCACCACCAGCAGGATGTCGTATCGGGCGAGCACGGCCTGGATCTTCTCCCAGTAGCCCGCGGGCGGCGGCACGATGCCGCCGGTGCCCAGCACCGGCTCGCCGATGACGGCGGCCACGGTCTCAGGCCCTTCCTCAAGGATGGTAGCTTCCAGCGTGGCCGCGCACAGGTCGGAGAACGCCTCCTCGCTCATGGAAAGATCGTCGCGGCGGAAATAATAGGGCGCCATCGTGTGCAGCACCGGCGCGCGTGGCAGGTCGAACGCCCTGTGAAAGCCGGGCAGCCCCGTCAGGCTGCCGGTCATCACGCCAGATCCGTGATAGCCGCGGTGGCGGGAGATGATCTTCTTCTTCTCCGGCCGGCCGAGGACGTTGTTGTAGTACCAGATCAGCTTGATGTTGGTCTCGTTGGCGTCCGAACCCGACAGCCCGTAATACACCCGCGACATGCCGGCGGGCGCGCGGTCGATGATCATCTTCGACAGCCGAATAGAGGGCTCGCTGCCGTGGCCGGCATAGGCGTGATAATAGGCGAGGCTGTGGGCCTGCGCGGCGATCGCATCGGCGATCTCGGTGCGCCCGTAGCCGACATTGACGCAATAGAGCCCGCCGAAGGCATCGAGGCTGCGCCGGCCCTCGCTGTCCACGATGTAGACGCCCTCGGCCCCGGTCACGATGCGGTTCGGCGTCTCTCCGCGGGCATGGCCGGCCATGTGCGTCGAGGGATGGAAGAAGTGATCGCGGTCCCAGGCGTCGAGTTCATTGGAGCGCTCGGTCATCGTGGCGGTTCTCCGGAAGGCGGGCGCACCGAAGCGGCGCGCGGGTGGGAAACGGGGAGGCGGGGCTTTACGGGAGCGGGCGGCCCGTGCCGGCAGGTCAATCCCGTCCGGATGGAGGCAGCGACGCGCCGCCGGAGGGATCGATGCGCAGCCGGTCTCGCAGGCTGTCCCAGGCCTCGAAGCGGGCGCGGGTGTTCTCCCAGTCGTCCTCGCTGATCTTCACCACCAGCGCCTCGATCAGGGCGAGCGGGCCGACCAGCGTGTCCCACGCGGTTCCGACGGCGATGGGCATGGCGAAGATGCGCTGGGCCAGCTGCGTGACCGGTGAAAGCCACTGGTCGGTCACGACCACGATCTGCGGCCGCGCGGTGCGGGAGGCGGTCTCGGCGAAGCGCAGCAGGCTCGGCTGGTAGCGGCGGAAATCGAACAGCACCACCACGTCGCGGCTTGTCATGGTCTGGATATAGTCGGGCCACATCTCCGGATCGGCGGGGATGTGGTGGACCCCCTTGCGCACCAGCCGGAGATTGATGGCGAGGAAGCGGGCGAGGGAATCGCTGACCCGTCCGCCCATCACGTAGACGGCGCGCTTCGGATCGGCAATCAGGGCGCACACCGCCTCGAACGTTTCTTCGGGCACGTCCGCCGCGGCCTGCTCCAGCCGGCTGCGCACGCGCTCGAAATAGGCCGGCAGGAAACCCCGCCGCGCGCTGATGTCCTGTGTTGCCCGCAATTCGATCGGCGAGCGCGCGCCTTCCTTCAGTTCGTCGATCAGCCGGCGCTGGAATTCCTGATAGCCAGCGCAGCCGAGCTTGGCGACGAACCGCGTGATCGAGGGCGCACTGACCTTCGCCCGCTCGGCCAGTTCCTGGATGGAGGCAAGCCCGCCGAACGGGTAGTCGGCCAGGACGACGGCGGAGATCTTGCGCTCGGCCGCGGTCATCTCCTCGGAGACGGACAAGATCTGGGCTTTTACCGTCATGGTCGAGATGCACCGTCGGAGGGGCGCGACAGGCTCCGAACACGGAAGTCTGCCGGCGAGATGCACCCAGAGAATGAAAATTGAAGATCATCGTCAACCCGAATCTTATCATTTGACATTTCATTTTCAGATGCGAGATCATGCCGCCATAACGGCAGGGCCGAGGGGACAACAGGTGCGTGAGACGTTGATGATGGCCTGCGTGGCCGATTTTTCCGGCCGGCTGCGCGGCAAGGGCATTCCCGTCGCCGGGCGCCACGAGCGCTTCGGGAAGGGCCTCGGCTGGACGCCCACGAACATCCAGATCACCTGTTTCGATACCATCTCCGACAGTCCGTTCGGCTCGTTCGGCGATGTCGTGATGAAGCCCGACCCGGACACCGAGATCGACGTGGACCTCGGCGACGCGGTGCCGCGCGAGCACCTCGTGCTGTCCGACATCCATCAGGGCGACGGAACGGTCTGGCCGTTCTGCATCCGCTCCGCCTGCAAGGCCGCGCTCGCCGATCTGGAGGCCGAGGCCGGTCTGACGCTGTTCTCGACCTTCGAGCACGAGTTCATGTTCAAGTCGGAGGCGGATGCCGGCTTCGCCTATTCGCTGCGCGGCTTCCGCAAGCGCAAGGCGTTCGGCGAACTGTTCGTGGACGCGCTGACCCAGGCCGGGATGAAGCCCGACACCTTCCTGCGCGAATATGGCGACCGGCAGTTCGAGATCACCGTGGAGCCGGAAGCCGGCATCCGCTCCGCCGACCAGGCCGTGCTGTTGCGCGAACTCGCCCACGCCTGCGCCGACGCCATGGGCGAGGAGGTGACCTTCACGCCGCTCAGCGCGTCGGACGGCATCGGCAACGGCGTGCACATCCACCTGTCGTTCCGCGACCGCGATGGCAATCCGGCGACCTACGATCCCGCGATGCCGGCGAACATGACCGCCAAGGCCGGCGCCTTTGTCGCCGGCATCCTGAAATATCTCAACGAATTCGTGGCGATCGCGGCCCCCAGCGCGATTTCCTACCGCCGCCTGACGCCCCATCGCTGGAGCGCGGCCTACAACAATCTGGGGGACCGAGACCGCGAGGCCGCCGTGCGCATCTGCTCGCTGTCGGCGCAGACGGACTCCGGCAAGGCGAAGCAGTTCAACGTGGAGTTCCGCCCGACGGATGCCGCCGCGAGCCCCTATTTCGCCATTGCCGCGCTGGTGCGCGCCGGGCTGCAGGGCATCCGCGAAGGGCTGAAGGTGCCGGAGCCGACGCGCGAGGACCTGAGCCTTCTTTCCAAGGAAACCCTTGCCGGGCGCGGCATCGCCCGCCTGCCGGAAAGCCTCGGCGAGGCGCTCGACAATCTGGCGGCCAGCGAGACCGTGCGCGGCTGGTTCCCGCCCGGGCTGATCGACGTCTACGTCGCCCACAAGCGCGGCGAACTGGCCTCGCTGGAGGGCAAGACAGAGGACGAGATCTTCGCAGCCTACGCCCGCGCCTACTGAGGCCGGGCTACGCGGCCGGCGGCCCGGCTTCGCCGGGGTCCGGCCGCGCCGGGTGCCCTACCACATCATGAACGGCGCCACGGCCTCGTCGCTGACGCGGCCGGCGGCGACATCACCCAGGGCGCGGTCGACGATCGCCAACCCCTCCCGCGCCTCGGCTTCGGTCAGCGTCAGAGGTGGGGTGAATTCCAGCACGTTGCCCTTCAGGCCGACATAGCTGAACGCAGCGCCCAGTTCGTAGCCGCGATAGATCACCTTCGCCGTGGTCGAGACGGGAACGGGCGCACGGCTTTCCCGGTCGGCGACGAGATCGACACCGATCGCGAGGCCGCGCCCCCGCACGTCGCCGATGATCGCATGGCGCTCCGCCAGCGCGCGTAACCCGTCGGAGAACACCTGCCCGACGCGCGCGGCATGGTCCCAGAGCCTCTCCCGGGCGACGGTTTCGACCACCACGCGGCCCGCCGCCGTGGCGACCGGGTTGCCGGCTGTGGTCTGGAGCGCGAAGGCCGGCGCATGGTCCATGATCTCGCGTGGGCCGACCACCGCCGAAAGCGGCAGCCCCCCGCCCAGCCCCTTGCCGAACACGACCATGTCGGGCGCCAGGCCCTCGTGCTCGAAGCCGTGCATCAGGCCGGTTCGGCCGAGGCCGACCTTGACCTCGTCCACCACGATGCGGATGCCGTGGCGCCTGCATCGATCGGCGAGCGCCTTCAGGAAACCCGGGGGCGGCACGATCAGGCCGCCGTCGGACATCAGCGGCTCGATGAACACCGCCGCCACCTGATCGGGCGGGCAGGTGGTGCCGAACTGGTAATCCAGCATGTCAAGCACCGCTTCCGCCGTGAAGCGGGGCCGGAACGGCTCGGGATAGGGCAGCAGCACCAGGCCAGGCCGGGGCAGGGTGTGGGTCATGGCGGTGTGGCCGCTGACCGCCATCGAGCCCGACAGGTTGCCGTGATAGGAGCCGATGAACGAGATGAAGCGGGACCGGCCCGTCGCGGCCTGAAGCACGCGAACCGCGCAATCGTTGGCATCGGAACCGGAATGGCCGAACCACACCTTGCGCGCGCCTTCGCCGGGGGTGACCGCGAGCAGCGTTTCCGCCAGCGAGACCGCGTTCTCGTTCGGATACAGCAGGAGGCTGGCGCCCGCCATGTTGCGGGTGGCCTCCGTTACGGCCTCGACGATGGCGGGATGGCCGTAGCCCAGCGACGCCGAACCGGCGGAAGCGGAAAGATCGAGAATCTCGCGGCCGCCCTCCTCGATCAGGCGGCTGCCGCGTCCGCCGATCAGGCTGAGCGGGGAGAACCGAAGGCGGGCGATCTCAGCGATCGCGTCGGCATCGCGCTCGCGCAGGGAACGGGTTTGCTGCACTGCCTCGCCGGACATGGCGGCCCTCCGTGAACGGGGAAAAACGCGGTCGGGCCGGCGCGGCGGGGGCGGGTTTGAGCCCCGCGG
>JAEZMP010000184.1 GCA_023442215.1 Pseudomonadota bacterium | reverse complement strand
TGCGCGACCGCATGTCGGTGCCGGACGACACGGTCCTGCATTATGCCGGGCTGTTCGCCTCCGGTCCCCGCTCGGCGGACGGTCTTGAGGCGCTGCTGCGCAGCGAATTGCGGCACCCGGTCTCGGTTCTCCAGTTCGTGGGCCGCTGGGTGCCTGTCGCGGCGGAAGAGCAGACCCGGCTCGGCGGTGGCCGCGCCTCGAGCGGTCAATATTGCGGGCTCGGCACCAACGCCGTGGTCGGCGACCGGGTGTGGAGCGCACAGCATTCCGCGCGGATCGTCATCGGCCCAATCGGCCGCGAGGAGATGGAGGCGCTGCTGCCGGGCGGGCAGCAGAGCCGGTTCATCGCCGATCTCGTCCGCTTCTATTGCGGCGCCGAGTACGAGTTCGACGTCCAGCTCGTGATGCGCGCCGATGCCGTTCCCGCGGCCCGGCTTGCCCGCGGCGACGGCGACGATCCCGGTGCCGCCCGCCTCGGCCAGACCGCGTGGAGCCTGAGCGGCCCGAGCCCGGTCGACCGCGACGAAGCGATCTTCCCGTTGTCCCCGCCCGAATGACCGACGCGGCCGGCCGCCGCCGTCGCGTCGCCTCCAACATCGTGGCCTGCCGTCGACTTCACGGAGGGCCGATCCCGAGTTCAAAGCGAGAGTTCTCATGGATTCCTGGTCGAACGGCTATGTCAGCGACATCGAATATCTGCCCGGCTTCTATGTCGAGCAGACCCCCGGCCATCTCCTGCTGAGCTGCCTGCTCAACGGGTTCGAGCCGCCGTTCTCCGGCGACCGGTTCACCTATTGCGAACTCGGCTGCGGCCAGGGCAACACCGCCAACATCATCGCCGCCGCCAACCCGAACGCGACCGTGGTCGCGGTCGACTTCAATCCCGCCCACATCGCGCGAGCGCGCAAGGCTGCCGAGGCGGCGGGCCTTACCAACATCCAGTTCATCGAGGAAGGCTTCGCCGACCTGATCCACCGCACCGGCCTGCCGGAGTTCGACATCGTGTCGCTGCACGGCGTCTGGTCGTGGATCGGCGAGGAGGACCGGAAGGACGTCACCGCCTTCCTGAAGAAGGCGGTGAAGCCGGGCGGCCTCGTGGCAGTCACCTACAATGCCATGCCGGGCTGGGCGACGACGCTGCCGATCCAGCACCTGCTGATGGACTTCGCCCGCTTCAGCCACGAGACCAGCGACAAGCGCGTGGTCGACGGGCTCGATTTCATCGACCGGCTTCGCGCCGCCGGCTCCTATGCCGCGAACGACGAGGCGCTGCTGAAGCAGATCCGTGGCGGCGACAAGGTCGCGCCGGACCGCGCCGTCTATCTCGCCCATGAATATCTCAATCAGAACTGGCGTCCGCTCTATCACAGCGAGACCGCGTCGATGCTGGCGGAGGCCAAGCTCGGCTTCATCGGCTCCGCGACGCTGCTGGAGACGTTCCCCGACCTGATGCTGCGGCCGGACCAGCGCGAGATCCTGAACAGCGTGCCCGCCGGCTCGTTCCGCGAGACGGTGAAGGACTATCTGACCAACCGCCGCTTCCGGCGCGACGTCTTCGTCCGCGGCCCGCGCAAGCTGACGGACAGCGAGCGCGATGCGTGGCTGGAGAATGTCGGCCTCGCGGCGACGATCACCGCCGAGGCCGCCAAGCTCGTGCTCGACGTTCCGGTCGGAACCGCCGAACTGCCGAAGGACCACTATCACCCGGTGTTCGAGGCGCTTGCCGCCCGCCCTCACACCCTGCGCGAACTCGCCGACCTGCCGCCGCTGCGCAACCTCGCCGGCGCGCCGTCGATGGTGGAACTCGCCGGCATCCTCGCGGGCACGTCGCAGGCGATCCTGCTGCCGTGGGGCCTCTCCAACCGCGGCCTGACCGAGCAGGTGCTGCGCTACAATGTCCACGCCACCGCGGAGGTGTTCGAGCAGCGCGCAGCGCACACCGCGATCGCGCTGCCGCTGTCCGGCGGCGGCATGTCGCTGCCGACCATGGATGCCCTCGTCTATTTCGGCATCACCGGCGGGCGCGCCACCAGCGACGAGGAACTGGTGGAACTGCTCTATCGCAAGCTTTCCGCCGGCAAGGTGCCGCTGATGAAGGACGGCGCCGTCGTGAGCGAGCCGGAGGCGGTCCGCGCCATGATCGTGGAGAGCGTCAACTGGGGCCTCCAGCACCGCGTGCCGCTCTGGAAGCAGCTCGGCGCGATCTTCTGAGCCGGAAGCCTCCCCACCTGCTCCGATAGATAGGATGAAACGGCACCCGCGCCGGCGGGCGCCCTACACCGCGAAGGCGAGCGGCGCGTCCGCCTCGGGATGGGGCAGGATGCTCATGCGGACCCCGTAGATCGCGAACAGCGTCTCCGGCGTCACGATCTCGGCGGGCGTGCCGCGCGCGATCAGCCGGCCGGAATGCAGCGCGACGATCTCGTCGCAGAAGCGCGCGGCCATGTTGATCTCGTGCAGCACGACGACGACGCCGAGGCCGCGCTCCGCGGAAAGCCGGTGGACCAGCGACAGCACTTCCATCTGGTGGGCGATGTCGAGCGCGGATATCGGCTCGTCCAACAGCAGGCATTCGGTGTCCTGCGCGATCAGCATCGCCAGCCACACGCGCTGGCGCTCCCCGCCCGAAAGCGTGTCGACGAGCCGGCCGGCGAACCGCGCCGTGTCGGTCAGCTCGAGCGCCTCGGCGACTTTCGCGCGGTCGGTCGGCGAGAAGCGGCCGAGCGCGCCGTGCCAGGGATAGCGGCCGAGCGCCACCAGTTCCTCCACCAGCATCCCCGTCGCCGGCGGCGTATATTGCGGCAGGTAGGCGACGCGCCGGGCGAACGGTCGGTTTCCCCAGTCGGCGAGCGGCCGGCCTGCGAAGCGGATCGTGCCGAAGGACGCTGCCTGCTGGCGGGCCAGCAGCCGCACCAGCGTGGACTTGCCCGAGCCGTTGTGGCCGATCAGGCC
>JAEZMP010000167.1 GCA_023442215.1 Pseudomonadota bacterium | reverse complement strand
CGGTATTCGGGGTGGGGCGCGCCCGCGCGGCGTGGGAGCCGACATCGTCGTACCAGAGCGGTTCCTCGAACCAGAAGATGTCGAGGTCGCGCGCCGCCGCGACGAACCGAAGGCAGGTCGGAAGATCCCACTTGCCGTTGCCGTCGATGGCGATGCGGACGGCGGGACCGACCGCCTCGCGCACCGCCGTCAGCCGGGCGATGTCGATGTTTGGATTGTCGTGACCGACCTTCAGCTTGATGCGGGTGAAGCCGTCGACCTCCACGGCGCGGCGGGAGCCGTCGAGCAGCTGCTGCTGGGTGAACGACAGCCAGCCGATATCGGTGTTGTAGGCCTCGACCTTGCCGGTTGTCGCGCCGCCGAGGAATTTCCACAGCGGCAGGCCGGCCTGCTTGGCGCGCAGATCCCACAGCGCGACATCGACGGCGGCGAGCGCAAGGTGGGTGATGCCGGCCCGGCCGACCCACTGCAGCGCGGGCGAGCGCGCCAGCTTCTTCCACAGCCGCGTCTGTTCCACGGCGTCCTCGCCGATCAGCAGAGGCGCGTAGCAGTCGCGGATGCACGAGGTGATCAGCCGGTCGGACGCGAGATCCGCGTGGGTGCCGGTGAAGCCGTATCCTTCCAGACCGTCCGACGTGACGATGCGGGTTCCGACCACGCCCCAGTGGGTGATCGAGTGGGTCGAATCCGAGATCGAGTCCGCGGTGAGCGGCAGGTGGAGAATGAAGGGCTCGACGGCGACGATTTTCATCTGGGCGCTTCCGCAGTGGCTGTTGTCGTTGCTCGGGAGGGCCGGGAATGCGCCGGCCATCCTTGGCGGAGACCGGAGCCGGATGTGCCGCATCGGCCACGTCGATGCAGGACGTGCATGAACGATCGGCCTGCCTCGGCCCGGCTCCCCTGCGCTCGTTCTAGCCGAGCCTCGTCAGAATCGAAAATAAAAAATTTTCTATCGAATATCTTGAACTCGCCCCCCGAAGCCGGCACAGTCCGGCGCCATGAGCATCGTCGTCCGCGCCAACCTCGCCGAGCAGGCCTATCAGGAGCTGCGTGCCCGCATCCTCTCGGGGCGGCTCGCCGGCGGGCAGCGGCTGTTGCCCGAAGAGCTTTCGGTCGAGCTTTCGATCAGTCCGACGCCGATCAAGGAGGCCCTGCTCCGGCTCGAGTCCGACGGACTGGTGGAATGGCCGCTCCGGCGCGGCGCGGTCGTGCGGCGCTTCACCACCCATGAGGTGGAGGAGCTTTACGAGGCGCGGCTGCTGATCGAGCTCAACGCCGTCGCGCGCATCTTCGAGCGGGGCGCCAACACAGCGGCTTTCATCGAGACCTTGCGCGGCAATCTTGCCCGCCATGCCTTCCACGCCGGCCGGGAGGGCCTCGACGAACTTTCGAGCGCCCTCGCCTTCGACCGCGAATTCCACCAGCACATCGTGCTCGCCGCCGGCAACGCCCTGGTCGCGGAATGGCACCTGCGCATCCTGCGGCAGACCCACACCGTGTTCGTCTACAACGCGGGCAACTATGCCCGCTCGGTCGACGAGCACCGCGCCATCATCGAGGCGTTCGCCGCCGGCTACGAAGCGGCGGTCCGCAATGCCGTCGAGATGCATCTCACCGAGAGCCGCAACAACACACTCGCCAACATCGTGCGCGAGGCGGCCCAGAGCACCCCGTCCTGAAAACGACAGCCCGCGCCGCTGCCGCACGGCATTCGAGGAAGACCATGACGCTGCCGGACGGCAAGGCCGACGCCATCGCCTCCCCATTCAGTCTCGCGGGGCACCACGCCCTCATCACCGGCGGTGGCTCGGGACTCGGGCTGGCGACGGCGCGGTGCTTTCTCGCCGCCGGTGCCCGCGTCACCATCGTGGGAACCAACCCGTCGAAGCTCGAAGCCGCATGTGCCGAACTCGGCAGCGATGCGGCCGCCGGCCTCGTCTTCGATGTCACGCAAACCGGGGAAGCCGCTGCCTTCGCCGCGCGGGTCGAAGCCGAATGCGGCGCGGTCTCGATCCTCGTCAACAATGCCGGGCAGACGATCAAGAAACCGATCGACGAGATGACGCCGGCCGACGTCGAGGCTGTACTCGACGTCCATGTCGTCGGCGCCTACGCGCTGTCGCAGGCATTCCTGCCGCAACTGACTCGCCGCCGGGATTCCTCGATCCTGTTCACGGCGTCGATGGCATCCTTCCTCGGCGTGCCGTTCGTCATCGGCTACTCCGCCGCGAAGGCCGCCCACGTCGGCATGGTTCGCGCCATGGCGACGGAACTCGCGCCGCGCGGCGTCCGCGTCAACGGCGTCGCCCCGGGATGGGTGGATACGCCGCTGTTCCGCTCGGCGACGGCCGCCGATCCGGCACGCCGCGCGAAGATCGATGCCCGCATTCCGCTTGGCCGCCTGGCCGAGCCGTCCGATATCGGATGGGCGATGACCTACCTCGCCTCCCCCGCCGCTGCCTACGTTACCGGCCACATCCTCGTGGTCGATGGCGGAGCGCTGCACGGCTTCTGAGAAGGGCGGCGTGGCACCGCACAGCGGCGTCAGCGAACGTCCCCCCGCGTCGGGTGTTTTGCGCGCCGCTCGGAACTAAGGCTGAAATGTGAAAATGTTCGTACAGCAACTTGACGGCGAGCTGAAAAGAAGCCACAAATCATCGTAATTGGTCATACCAACTGACCAAAGCCGGCAAAGACCGGCAGGAAACGCACCATAGGGACTCCATCCCGATGCCGATCGAACCGATCGAATCCCGCCGGCTCTACCGGCAGGTTGCGGATCATTTGCGCCAGCTGATCACCCGGGGCGAATTTGCCACCGGAGGGCGGCTTCCGGCGGAGCGTGACCTCGCCGAGCAGCTCGGCGTGTCGCGGCCGACCGTCCGCGAGGCGCTGATCGCGCTCGAGGTGGAGGGACGGGTTCGCATCCGGGTCGGCTCGGGCGTCTATGTCGTGGACCCGCCGTCTGCCGGGTTCCCGCCGCCGCCGGGTGCCACGCCCATCGAAGGCCCGTTCGAGCTTCTGCGCGCCCGGGAACTGATCGAGGGCAGCATCGCCGAGGAAGCCGCACTGATGGTCACGCCGGAGCACATCGCCGTGCTGGATGACCTGCTTGCCCGCATGCACCACTCAGCACATCCGACGCGCGAGACCCTGCAGGTGGACAGGCAGTTTCACACCGCCGTCGCCGGGATCATCGGCAACGGCGTCCTCGTGCGCTTCGTCGGCGAATTGTTCGACCAGCGGATCAACCCCTACTTCGAGAAATTGTCGCGCTACTTCGAGAACGCGGACACCTGGCGCCTCGCATTCGGCGAGCATCAGGCGATCCGGGATGCCATCGTCGCACGGGACCCGCAGTTGGCCCGCAACGCGATGCGTCATCACCTCGCCCAGTCGCAGATCCGGTTCCAGACCAATTTCGAGGAAATCGCCCCCGCTTCCACAAGCGGGGAGACGTTGTCCGCCTGACGGCCGCCATGGGAGCGGCCGGGCGCGGGCGCCAGCAGTGCCTCTCCATGGAAGCCTCGCCGTCCGCAAGGCAGCAATGGCGGCTCCCCCGACACCGGGAGCGGTCTGTCCTGATAGCCAAACATAACAAGAGGGAAGGAAAACGCATGCTCTTCAAGACCGCCATCGCAGCGCTGGCCGTCGGCCTCAGCTTCGGCCTCGCCGGCACGGCAGACGCACAGACCAAGCTCAAGTGGGCCCACGTCTATGAAACGTCCGAGCCGTTCCACACGGAATCGGTCTGGGCCGCAGAAGAAATCGCCAAGCGCACCAACGGCCGCTACCAGATCGATGTCTATCCGGCTTCCCAGCTCGGCAAGGAAGGCGACATCAACCAGGGTCTGACGCTCGGCACCGTCGACATCATCGTCTCCGGCTCCAGCTTCGCCGCCCGCTCCTACCCGCCGATCGGTGTCGCCTATTATCCCTACACTTTCCGCAGCCCGGAACACCTCATCGCCTACTCGAAGAGCGACGTGTTCAAGCGACTGGCCGAAGGCTACGAGAAGAAGACCGGCAACCACATCGCGGCGGTCACCTATTACGGCACCCGGCAGACTACCTCGAACAAGCCCATCGAGAAGTGCGCCGACATGGAAAACCTGAAGATGCGGGTGCCTGACGTGCCGGCCTACCTGGCCATGCCGCGCGCCTGCGGCGCGAACACGGCGCCGATCGCGTTCGCCGAAGTCTATCTGGCGCTGCAGAACGGCACCGTGGAGGCCCAGGAGAACCCGCTGACCACCATCGAGGCGAAAAAGTTCTACGAAGTCCAGAAGTACATCGTGCTGACCGGTCACATCGTCGACCACCTCAACACCGTGTTCTCCAAGAAGCTGTGGAACAGCCTCTCCGACGAGGACAAGAAAATCTTCACGGATGTCGTCCAGGAGGCGGCGGAGCGCGCCACCGCGAAGGTGGAGAAGCGTGAGGGCGAACTCGTCCAGTTCTTCCGGGATCGCGGCATCACCGTCACGGAAGTCGACAAGAACGACTTCAAGAACGCCGTGATGGAGCGCGTGCCGATGGAAGACTTCGGCTACAGCAAGAGCGACTGGGACGCGATCCAGGCGATCCAGTAAGCCGCCGTGAAACCGGGCCGCCGGCTCTTGCGGGGGCGACGCCGGCGGCCCGTGTCGTCAGGCGCGGCGCGGAAACGCGGCCGCGCCTGATCTGCGCCCGCGTTCAGCAGAGGCAAGCTGGCGCCGTCCAACCCGGTGCCGCCTTTGCAGACGGGGATGAACCAGGGGGTCGCGACGGAACCCGCACAGGCGGGCCCATCCGCATCGCAATCCCTGAGGCCAGCCCCAACCGTCATCTGGTCGAGACGCGCCGAGGCCGTCGCCTTCCGAGGAGGAGACCACTTTTGTCCCAGGAAACTCACGCTCCGATTTCCACCGAGGAAATGGCCCATGCCTTCGAGGAAGAGGCCGCTCCGGTTGATCTGTCGAAATACGCCTTCGAGGACTGGATAACCCTCGCGGTTTTCTGGGTCATGACGTTGTGCGTCTTCATGCAGTTCTTCACGCGCTATGTTCTCAACAACAGCTTTGCGTGGACTGAGGAAATCGCGATCAACTGCCTGATCGCGGTCGTCTTCCTCGGCTCGTCGATGTGCGTGCGGCTGTCGCGGCATATCCAGGTCGACGTCCTCTACCATTACATGCCCAAGGCGCTCGCCCGCATGCTGGCGACGGTGGTCGATCTCATCCGCATCGCGTTCCTCGCCTACGGCGCCTATCTCGTCTGGGACTATGCCGCGATGATCCCCGACGAGATGATGACGACGGTCGACCTGCCGAAATCGATCGTGTTCTACACGGTGTTCGCCGGCTTCATCCTCATGACGATCCGCTCCATCCAGGTCTTCATCGCCAATATCCGCCGCGGATATTCGGTGCTGGAACGCCCGGATGCCTTCGACGGCACCTTCGAGCACGCCGGGGACTGATCCATGACGCTTCTTCTCCTCTCCTTCATCGTCCTGATGGCGATCGGCGTCCCGGTGGCGATCTCGATGGCCGTCGCCTCCGTGCTCTACATGCTGATCTATGACGTGGCGCCGCCCATCATCCTGGCGCAGCGCATGATCGCCGGCGTCGAGAGCTTCCCGCTGCTTGCGGTGCCGTTCTTCATCCTCGCCGGCAACCTGATGAACATCGCCGGCGTGACCGGCCGCATCTATTCGTTCGCGCTGGCGCTCGTCGGCTGGATGAAGGGCGGTCTCGCCCAGGTGAAC
>JAEZMP010000154.1 GCA_023442215.1 Pseudomonadota bacterium | reverse complement strand
GGCGTTCCAGTTCCACGTCCACCCGCGTGCGCAGCAGGTTCGCCGCCCGCGCCAGCTGCCGTAGCCCTGGACATGGACTTCGCGGATGGCAACGAGCCGCTCTTCGACGATCTCGTGATAGGCGCGGGTCGCGCCGAAGCGGTAAGCCGTCGCCGCGGCATCGGCCTCGAGCGCGGCGGCGAGGTCGGTCAGTTCGGCGAGAAGGCGCTGGTTGTCGGTGAGCCCGCGCGTCTCCTTCATCGCCTCCAGCGAGGCGACGAGACCGCTCTCGATGCGGCGGATGCCCGGTCCGAGCCGCTGGGCCTCAGGCAGTCCGAGGAGGGCGAGCGTGCGATAGGTCTCGATCTCGATCAGCCGCTGCACCAGCGTTCCGGCCCGGGACGGCGACATGCCGGCATCGAGCACGCGGATGCGGGTGAAGCCGTCGGCGTCCTGGCGGAAATCGGTCGCGACGACGGCCTCGCCCTCCGCGACGCGCGACACGCACAGGCTGATCGGATCGAAGCCGTCGAACCCGTCCTCGATCCGCGCCGGTGCGGAGCGGACATCAACCCGGACGGCGGCGATCAGCGGGCCGGGCTGGCGGAACGCGACGCCGAACGGGTGTTCCGGCAGGCGCCCCGTCCCCGGGGGCGCATCGAAGGTGTAGGTGGTGAACTCGGTATGCTGCTCCCAGCGCAGGACGCCGCCGAGAAGATCGAACCGGCAATGCTTCATCTCCGGCCCGGATCCGCCGACGCCGAGACTGAGCGCCAGACGGTCGAGCGCGAGGCGGTCGGCCGCCGCTTCCTCCGGGCCGGTGAGGAAGGCGAGATGGAGCACCGTGCGAGGGCGATCCAGCGGATGCGCGGGCCGGGCGTGCATCTCGCCGAGCACGGCTGCCCGCAATATGTGGGATGAAAACCCGAACGTCGCGCTGCCGCCGTCCTGCTCGTCTTCGCTCATCACCCGCTCCCCGCCAGCTTCGTCGGTTCCGGTGCCACCACCCGCGCGCCGTCCGTGCCGCGGGAGGCTTTGAGCGTTTCCCTTCGGACCGGATCGTGCGGCGGCCCCGGCAAGGGCGGCGCCTATCCGATCTCTTCCGCCGGACTGTGCCAGACAAAGGGTAAGACCGCCATGTCCGCCGGCGCGGCTTTTCGCTGCGCAGATCGTCTCATCAACGCATGGCCGTGGTGCGACAGGCAGGGCGTCGCAGCACGCTTCCTCCCGGCATGATCTCGTCCGAAAACCGCTTCGCACTTTTCGGGATCATGGGCGTTCCGCGCGCCCTCGCTCTCAGCATGATCTCGTCCGAAAACCGCTTCGCACTTTTCGGGATCATGCTCTAGTCTCCGGCACGGGCGGACCTGCCGTTGCCGGCAGGCCGAGGCCCCACGAAACGCCACGAACCGGAAGACAACGACATGACGGCATCGTCCGCCAATGAAGCCCTGCACTTCCCCGTGCTGCTCGCCGACATCGGCGGCACCAATGCGCGGTTCGCTCTCGTGGAAGATGCGCAGCGTCCGATCCAGGTGTTTCCCACCGTGGCGACGCATCATTATCCGACCCCGGACGCCGCCGCGCTGGACGTGCTGAAGACCGCGGGCGCGCCGCATCCCCGCGCCGCCGTGCTGGCCTTCGCCGGGCCGATCGAGGGCGAGCGGCCGGTGCTGACCAACGCGTCGTGGGCGTTCGATCCCCATTCCCTGATCTCGGCGCTGCGGCTCGACGAACTCGTGCTCGTCAACGACTTCGAGGCGCTGTGCCTGGCGCTGCCGGTGCTGTCGGGCGACGCGATCCTCTCCCTCGGCGGCGGGCAGGCGCATCCGAACGCGCCGCGTGTCGTCGTCGGACCGGGCACGGGCCTCGGCGTCGGCGGCCTGGTGCAGTCCGGCGAGCGGTGGATTCCGCTGCCGAGCGAGGCCGGGCACATGGACCTCGGCCCGGTCACCGACGAGGACTTCGAACTCTGGAAGGTGCTGGAGCGCGCCCACGGCCGCATCACCCCGGAGACCCTGATCAGCGGCCCCGGCCTGCTGCGGCTCTACCGCGCCGTCGCCCGGCTCGCCGGCGTCGACCCGACGCTCGAAAGCCCGGCCGAGGTGACGGAGGGCGTCGAAGCCGGCAACCCGCTCGCGATCCGCGCCCTAGGCTTCTTCGTGACCCACTTCGCGCGCTTCGCCGGCGACCTCGCGCTGACCTATCTCGCGCGCGGCGGCGTCTATCTGGCCGGCGGCATCGCCCCGCGCATCGCGAGCCACCTCAACGACGGCCGCTTCCGCGCGATGTTCGAGGACAAGGCCCCGCACACCGCCATGGTGCGGGAGATACCGACCTTCCTCATCCAGCATCCGCTGCCGGCTCTGGAAGGGCTCGCCGCATTCGCCCGCACGCCAGAGCGGTTCTTCGTTCCGGCCGGACACCGCTTCCGGCCGTGACGCCGGAATTTCCGGGCCGGGAGGGTCAGCCTCTCGGCCGCGAATAGCGCACCGGCGCGGCCGTGAGCGGGTCTTCCGGCCACGAGTGCTTCGGATAGCGGCCGCGCAGGTCCGCGCGCACGTCGGCCCATGTCCCGCGCCAGAACCGCGGCAGGTCGGCGGTGAGCTGGATCGGCCGGTCGGCCGGCGACAGCAGTTCGAGCAGCACCGGCACGCTGCCGCCCGCGACCGAGGGGTGGCGGTCCAACCCGAACAGATCCTGCACCCTGACGGACGCGGCCGGCGGCTCGCGATCGTAGTCGATCGGCACGCTGCGGCCGGCGGGCGTCTCGAGGCTCGCCGGGGCGAGGCGGTCGAGCTCCGCCTTGCCGCCGGCGGGAATCAACCCCTCCAGCGCGAGCCCCAGCACTGCCGGCGTGATGTCGTCGAGCCTGAGGGCGCCGGGCGCATAGGGTAGCAGCCAGTGTTCGAGGCCGGCGGCGAGCGCCTCGTCGGACACGTCCGGCCACGGCGCGCCCCGCGCCTTCGCCAGAAAGCGCAGCCGGCCGCGCAGACGCGTCAGCCCGGCGGTCCACGGCAGCGCGCCGATGCCGAGGGTGGCGATGCCGGAAGCGAGCGCCGCGGCGCCGTCATCGGCCGGAACCGGCACCGCCTCCTCCGCCAGCACGAGCCGGCCAAGCCTTCGCACGCGGCGTGCCCGCACCGCGCGCGCCGGACGGTCGAAGGTGACTTCCGTCGCCGAGGTGATGGCCTCGGCGAAATCGGCCTCGATCTCCTCCCGGCTGATCGGGGCGGCGAGCAGGATGCGGGCGTTCTCCGCGGCGCCCTGAAGCTCCGCGACGGCGAGGAACGGCTCGCGGGCAAGCGCATCCGCCGCATCGATGCGGCCGCCCCGCCCGTTGGCGAGGCGAAAGCCGCCGGCGGTACCGCGCGCCTGCGCGACCCGCTCGGGAAAGGCGAAGGCAAGCAGCGCCCCCGCGT
>JAEZMP010000081.1 GCA_023442215.1 Pseudomonadota bacterium | reverse complement strand
GGGCGCGGACGGATGGCGCGGGCGCTTCGCGAGGGGCGCCCGCGGCGGCCGGAAAGGGCGAAGCCGAGCGGCCCGGGCCGCCGGCTTCCCGCGCCTTCTTCGCATCCCAGTTTCTGAATTCATGCGGCGAGCCAACACGTCATGCGCAACATCAAGGTCGGCGACCTGCTGTCCCGATACATCGCCTATCTCGCCCTCGTGGTCGTCGTCGTGGTGTTCGGGGTGCTGTCGCCGGATCGGTTCCTGACGACCGGCAATCTCGGCGTCATCCTCCAGAACGCCGCCGTGCTCTGCATCGTGGCGATCGGCATCACCTTCATCATCATCGGCGGCAGCATCGATCTCAGCGTCGGCTCGGTGATGGCGTTCTCCGGCGCCGTCGCCGCGAGCCTCACGCCCGCGTTCGGCGCCTGGGCCTTCGTCGCCGCGCCCATCGTCGGCGCCCTGCTCGGCGCGGTGAACGGCTCGGTGTTCGTGTTCGGCCGCATTCCCTCCTTCGTCGTCACGCTCGGCATGCTCTCGGTCGCCCGCGGCATGACCATCCTGTTCTCCGGCGGCCGGCCGGTGCCGATCCCGCTGACGAGCGATTTCTATTTCTTCGGCACGCCCCCCGCGCCGTTCCTGATCGCGCTCGGCATCGCCGTGGTGATGGCGGCGCTGCTGTCGTTCACCACCTTCGGCCGCTACACGCTGGCCATCGGCGGCGACGAGGAGAAGACCCGCATCCTCGGCGTGCCGGTGGACGGCGTGAAGCTCGCCATGTTCATCGTTTCCGGCCTGCTCGCCGGCGTCGGCGGCGGTATCCTCACCTCGCAGCTCGGCTCCGGCAGCCCGACCGTCGGCGTCGGCTTCGAACTGCTCGCCATCTCGGCGGTGGTGATCGGCGGCACGCCGCTCACCGGCGGCCACGGCTCGATCATCGGCACCGTCGTCGGCAGCCTCGTCATCACCACCCTCGCCAACGGCCTTGTGATCCTCGGCGTGTCGACCAACGTGCAGACCATCCTGACGGGCATCGTCCTCGTCGGCGCGGTCATGATCTCGATCCGCCGCGGCAAGATGAAGATCATCAAGTAACGCCACGCCCGTTCCCGCTTCGCGCCCGTTCGCGCTTCCACTGTCCCAGCGTTTGCAGAAAAGGTGCTCCATGCCCTCCGCCACCGCTCCCCGCCTGAAGATCGGCCTGATCGGCGCGGGCGCCATCATGCGCCTCAGCCACGCCCCGACCATCCGGCGCAATCCGAACACCGAGCTGACCGCCGTGTTCGACGTCAACCTTCAGAACGCCAAGGCCATCGCCGACGAGTTCGGCGGCACGCCCTATGACGATCTGGAGGCGATGCTCGACAGGTCCGGCGTGGACGCGGTGATCGTCGCCACCCCCAACCGCTTCCACGAGGCCGGCGTCGTCGCCGCCGCCGCGCACGGCAAGCACGTGTTCTGCGAGAAGCCGCTCAGCATCGACGTCGCCGGCTCGCGGCGCATGGTGGAGGCCTGCGACAAGGCGGGCGTGGTGCTCCAGGTCGGCTTCAACCAGCGCTTCTGGTCGCAGGTGCAGATTGCCAAGCAGCTGATCGATGCCGGCTTCATCGGCAAGGTCCACCAGATCCGCTCGAACTATTCGGAAAAATCGACCGCCTATCCCGCCTCGACCCGCTATCGCTACGACCTCGCCCAGTCGGGCGGCGCCACCATCATCGACCTCACCATCCACCGCATCGACCTCGCCCGGCACCTCGTCGGCGACTATTCGGCGGTCTTCGCCGAACTCGCCCACAGCGAGATGACCGAGAAGGTCGACGACAATGTCTGGCTTCTGACCCGGTTCGAGAACGGCGCCCGCGGCTGCCTGTCGGGCAACCGCTACTCGCCGAACATCGGCGACGGCACCGACATCTACGGCACCGAGGGCACGATCCACATCGCGAGCGAGACGATCAATCCGTTCAACGCCGTGCCGCTCGCGGTCTATACCGAGAAAGGCGTGGCCGACCTGCCGGACGTGCTGCGCGAGGCGCACTATCCCGATGCGTGGTGGGAGACCTTCAAGGGCGGCTGGATCTCGGTGAAGCCGCCGCGCCGCAGCCCCTACGACGCCCAGCTCGAGGCGTTCCGCACCAGCATCGCCGAGCACCGGCCGGCGCCGATCACCGGGCTCGACGGCCTGCGCGCCCAGGAGGTGATCCAGGCGGCCTATCTCTCGCTCGACAAGGGCGGCTGGGTGGACCTTCCGCTGCCGGCCGACGCGCCGTTCAAGATCCCCACCTACGCCTGAGGCCGCCCGATGATCAGCGCCTTTCACAGCGTCGGCCTGCCGGACGTCGCCATCCTCGACCTGATCCCCCGCGTCGCCGCCGCCGGCTACCGGGGCATCGAACTCAATGCCGAGCTGCTGCCGTGGGCGAAGCCCCACGTCACACCGGCGACCGATGCCGCGACGCGCGCGGCGATCCGCGCCGCCTGCGCCGCGAACGGCCTCGCCATCACCGCCGTCGGCGCGCACATCGGCGAGATGGTCGACGCCGATCCGGCGGTGCGCGCCGCCGCCGTCGCGTTCGTCAATGGCTGCACCGATCTCGCGGCCGACCTCGGCACCGGCTTCGTGCACATCCTGTCCGGCCCGCAGGCCGCCGGCGCGCGATCCGGCGAAAGCTGGCGCTGGTTCGCCGACGCGGTCGCCGCCACCGTCGAGCACGCCCGCACGCGCGGCGTCGAGATCGGCATCGAGGCCATTGCCGGCCACCTGTTCTGCCGGGCGGACGATTATCACGCCCTGCGTCGTGATTTGCCGGGCGTGCCGTTCCGGGTCAATTTCGACGCGAGCCATCTCGCCGTGCAGGATGAGGATCCGGCCCGGGTTCCGGCCGAACTCGGCGACCTCATCGCCAACGTGCACCTGAAGGACGGCAGCGGCCGCTATCCGGCCTTCGCCTTCCCGCCCCTCGGCGAGGGCACCATCGACTTCCCCCGCCTCGCCGCTCTCCTGCGCGAGGCGGGCTACGACGGCGCGATGTCGGTGGAATACGAGGCGCAGGTCTACGGCTTCGAGCGCACCGACGACGCCATCCTCGCCGAAGGCAAGGCGTTCTGCGACCGGCTCGGCGTCTGAAGCGACACGAAGAGACGCTTCCGCCGACCGCCCGCAGCGGCCCGGCGGAAAGCGTCCCCCAGGGAGGAATGAGAATGAGCGTTTCAGCGCCCGACCACGTCGCCGCCCCGGCCGCCGGCGCCCCCGCGCCGGGCGGAGCCGGCAGCTGCTTCCTGAAGCTGACCAATGTCGGCAAGCGCTTCGGCGGCGTCACCGCGCTCGACGGCGTATCGCTGGAAATCCGGCGCGGCGAGGTGCTCGGCCTTCTCGGCGACAACGGCGCGGGCAAGACCACCCTCGTCAAGGTGATCTCCGGCGTCCACCAGCCGACCAGCGGCGAGATTCACTGCGCCGGCGAGCCCGCGCGCATCTCCTCGCCCGACCGCGCCCACGAGCTCGGCATCGAGACCGTGTTCCAGGATCTGGCGCTGGTGCCGAACCTGCCGGTGGCCGACAATTTCTTCATCGGCCGCGAGAGCACGTTCGATCTGGTGCCGAAGCTCATCCGCGTCCTCAGGAAGCGCGAGATGGAGCGCGACGCCGCCGAGACGCTGAAACAGCTCGACATCCACATCCCGTCGCTCCGGGTCAATGTCGATTCCCTGTCCGGCGGCCAGCGGCAGGCGATCGCCATCGCCCGCGCCATCCGCTGGAAGGCCAATCTCGTCATCCTCGACGAGCCGACCGCCGCCCTCAGCGTGCCCGAGCAGAACAAGGTGCTGGAACTCGCCCGCCGGCTCGCCCGCCAGGGCGTCGCGGTGATCTACATCACCCACAACATGGACGACGTGATGCGCGTCACCGACCGGATCGCGGTGCTCTATCGCGGCCGCCTCGCCGCGGAACTGAAGACCCCGGAGACCAACCAGAACGAGATCGTCGGCGTCATCATGTCCGGCAGGCCGCCGGCCGCGGCCGCCCGCCCCGCCTGAGCCGTCTCCCGCGCGACCGCCGCCATCAGTCCCCGAAGTCGGGCCGGATCGATCGATCGGGTCCGGCTTCGCACGTTCTGCGGCACCGCCGCCAGCCCCGCCATCCGTGCGCCGCCCTCCGCGCACGCCGATGTGAACGCCGCGTTCGCCATGGACCCTGCGGCGGGCGACAGCGCGGTTGCGCGCTCGCGCCGGAACATCCCCGGCCGCGCATCGTTAGGCCCGTTCCCGACGACACGGAGCGGCCCCATGAAAGCGCTGACCTGGCACGGCAAGAGCGACATCCGGTGCGAAAGCGTGCCCGATCCGCA
>JAEZMP010000076.1 GCA_023442215.1 Pseudomonadota bacterium | reverse complement strand
GATCTGTAGTAATCCAATTAATATTAATAAAAAACTTTTATATATTTATGCCAATAATTATAAACTACTAAGAAATATATACACACGTAAGGCTATAATTCCTACTTATTTTAACGGTATTCATCCTTTTTTGAATAGTGATGCAATTATATTTGATGGTAGAGAGTACTATGTTATTAACGCTATAGGAGATAACATACAAAGAGGGTTTTGATATTTGACTGTTAGAAATCAAAATAGGAATACGTAAATTAGGATGGAGGTCACTAAGTGAATCTTATAGATATAACAACTCAAATTGCAGATCAACCAGTGTTGATAGAACAGTATTATTTATATGGGCCGATTCAAAATCCTGAACAAAATGATTTATTTAACTATAATATAAAAAATATTTTCAAAACACCAGTTCAGCAAATAGTTTATCAGCAAAGTATTTTTCTTGCCAATGGTATAGAAATAGAAGGTTCATTTTTTAATAAATTGCAACATGAGAGAAAGATGGACTTGTCACATGTGCATACAAATGGTGATGAGAGAGTATTTCTGGTTGCAAACCTTCATTCAGATACTAATAAAAGAGTTGTGATAACCTTACATATAGAAGAATCCATCTATAAGGTATGGGTGAATAATTCAATTGTAAATATTGGCATCAATAGATTTAATAATCATTCTTTTGAGAGTGACAGGTGTAAAAATATATTTTATGAAGTTGAAAAGGGTAATAATATTATTATTCTAGAATTGCAAAATATGAATGATAAAAGTATAGGTTTCATATTAAGAGTAAGTGATTATAATTTTGAAATGATTGATACACATAACTCATTAGTTTATAATAATTTTTTCTTAAATAAACTCAAGGTTTATTTCTTACATAAGTCTTATGATGTTAGAGATATGCAATACTATGAATTTTTACTGTTACCTTTGGATTGTATTAACATTGACATAAAGCAAAAAGTATCGGTAAAGGTAAAGGATATTGAGGACAACGTTATTAATACACTGGAAGTGGATTTTTATCAAAAAATACTTTATCCATTGGAGCAAGTCAGAAAGTCTTCATTAAAAACATTAATACTTACATTTGAAGTTGAATTGTATTTAAAAACGGGACAAAAGTATTCTTTAAGCAATAACATTGTTGTAAATGATATGGATTGCTTTTTAAATAAAATTAAGCATGAAGTAGATGATATGGATGATGATGGAAAGTTAAACAGCTTTGATAAAGCAAATACTCTTGGAAGATTAGAAAATATAAAAAATGATGAACCAGGCTTAAAAAAATATGAAGTTAAATTTCTTATTACCTTGATTGATGCAATAAAAAACGGTTTGCATTTTGAAGATATATACATAAGTGAACAATCTAAAATTGTGTATTTTCAGTCGGATTTAGATGATCAGATTGAAAAAGTGTATATATCATTACCATCTGGGTATGACAGTAATTACAAATACCCATTAATTTTATTTATGGCAACTGGTAGGTATGAACTACACTCTTTTACAATGGACAATTGTTTAAAAGAACCTGTAATAATAGCTGATGTTTCGGGGAGGGGCGTAACCACAGGCAGCTATATAGGAGAGGCTTCTATCATGGAATCTATTGGTGTAATTAAGAAGCTATATTCGATTGATGAAAACAGAATATATATGTTAGGCTTTTCAAATGGTGCATTTGCTGCATGGACGTTTGCACAGTCATATCCAGGACTTTTTGCGGGGATTGTGGCTGTCTCAGGTAGACCCTACCTATCAAACATGATGAACTTATCAAACACTAAAATATTTGTAGTATCTTCAGAATGTGATTATATGCTAAGAGAAGCATATGAAGAACCGATAGATGCACTTGATAAATATTCTAATACAATTAAAATTTTTCCTAGCAAATGTACGCATAACCTTTTGTATTTCTATCTGTTTAAGCAAAGTATTTTTGAAGAATTATTATCGAATGCTCTTAATAAATATCCGTTAAAAGTATCTTTTCGCACAGAGAGGATTAGGCATGACAAAGCCTTTTATCTAAAGATTAATGGTATGGAGCAAGAACAAATATTTTCGCAAATTGAAGCTGAAATAATAGGGGAAAATACTATTAAGTTAATTACAAAGAATATAACAAATATAGAAATTAGCCTACCAGAATCTATTAATAGAAGTGAATTCAAAATTGAGTTGAACAACGATCAGCTCTTTGAATTCCATGATTGTAAAGAAGAAAGTATTTGCTTTACTAAAAAAAGTAATGAATACATTCTCGCTAAAAGCACACCTGAACATAGTTTTAGGGCAAGCAAAGGAATGGGTTTTTATGACGTATATATGGATAGAATGAAAATAATAATTCCGAGCAATCACGCTAATGAAAATTCAAAAAAAATATTATTTGGTGTTGCAAATAAATTTTCCAAGCCATCAACCCAAGGATGGGATCCTGTTATCTATACAAATTATTCTATTATTGAAGATACAAAAATAGATGATAGTATCCACAACAACAATTTAATACTTATAGGTGTAAATGATAATAGTGTAATTCAGGAAATGTCACATAAAATTCCGATTAATTTTAGTCTTGATGGATATGAATATTGCGGAAAATATATAAAAGAGGATTATTGTATTATGCAGATATGTCAAAATCCATTTAACAATAAAAAGTGTGTTTTAGTTATTAACGCTAATAATATTAACTTATTGAAAAAAAGCATTTTCATACGTAGGGTAAGCATACCGAGTTATGCAAATGGCAGTCATCCATTTCTCAATAATGTTGCAATTATTTTTAATGGTAAAGAATATTTATCAGTAGATCATTGGGGAAAAGAACCAAAAGCTATTTTATAAGCTTTATGTTTAAATAGAATACCATATTTCCAAAATGTGTTTAAAACTATAATTATGAAAATTTAATCATTGAATTGTCTGGAGGCTATAAAAATGCGAATTATTATTAAGTTTGTTTTAGAAAATTTATTTGAGAAAAAGTTACGTACTTCTCTTATCTTGTTTGCAATTATGATTTCCACTGCTTTATTGTTTGCATCAAGCGCGATTTCTGATACATTTGGCAAAATGCTTATAGAAAAGATTAAACAGTCCTGTGGAACATCAGAAATAATGATTTCACCGTATACATATTCAAAATCACAATTTTTTACAACATCAGGGGCAGAAAAGTTTAAAGATAAGATGGAGTATATTATAGGTGCTTACCAATCGGGAGCTACCTATACAACGAATACTAGTGAGTCTGTGAATGTGTCGGTTTTAGGAATGGACTTGACCGATTTAAAAAAAATGAACCCTATTGTTCTTTATAACCCTAGTGTCATTAATGAATTAAATCGTAACGAAATTATTATAAGTAAATCTACTGCAGATAAATACCAGCTTTCTCTTGGTAGCATTATTGAACTGAATTTTGATGGCAAATATGCCGAATTTTCTGTTGCAGGTATTTCACAGCTATCTGGTATATTTTTAAATGAATCGCAAAATCAAAATATTTTGATTATTGCATCAACTATAACTTTAAGCGAAATATATGATACCAATGGAAAAGTCAATACCATTTATATAAAAATGATTAATTCTGAAGAAAAAGGGGATATGCTGAAAAAGCTATCAGACGTTTATAAAGAATATGAGGTCAAAGAAACTATATCTATGGATATAATAAATGATCAGCTGGAATCAATGACTACATCCTTTCTGCTCTTGACAATTATGGTGTTATTTATAAGCGTATTTATTATTTATTCATCATTTAAGGTTGTTACTATGGAAAGATTACCTTCAATAGGTACATTACGCAGTGTCGGTGCAACAAGAAAAACTACTAATTATATGCTTTTGTTAGAAAGCGCTGTATATGGCATTATAGGAGGTTTGCTGGGCTGCATAGTCGGTGTCGGTATACTTTATATAATGGCATATATGACAAGACCTATAGGTTATAGTGGACTCGAAACAACAATAAGCTTTACGCCTGTTCAAATGCTCGTGGCATTTATTACCGTGGTGGTTTTGAGTATCGGGAGTTCTATAATTCCAATTCTCAGGGTTTCTAAAATACCAATAAAGGATATTGTTTTAAACTCTACTAGCAACAAAAAAGAGCGGAAAAAATTGAAATTTGTATTAGCACTTATTTTATTAGCAATTTCGGTTTTAATTCCCCAAATCCAAAGTAGTAAAGCATCATTAATGATAGACATACTTTGCATGGTAATGTCAATAGCAGCTATAGTCTCACTTGTGCCTTATGTAACAAATGCTTTTATTAAGGTACTTGAAAAAGTCAACACTATATTTGGAAATGTTGGAATCCTAGCTGCTAAAAATATAAGAGACAATAAAAGTTCTTTTAATAGTATCGTCCTACTGGCCATAGGAATATCAAGTCTTTTAGCAATTAGCATCCTAAGTTTCAGTATTGGGCAAGAACTAACTAATACAT
>JAEZMP010000036.1 GCA_023442215.1 Pseudomonadota bacterium | reverse complement strand
TGGCGCGGATGTTGCCCGTCGCCTTGTAGATCATGGACGCCTTCGTGCGACGGAGCGAGTGAGTGCCGTAGTCCTCATGGCGTAGGCCGATCGCGGTGACCCACTCGTCGACGAGGCGAGCATACTGCCTTGTGCTCATGTGGTGCGCATGATCGATCCGGCTCGGAAACGCAAAGTCCTCAACAGTGCCGCCGCGCCGTTCCAGCCACGCCAGCAGGCTCGCTCGTACGTCGCTGGTGATCTCAAACTGGACCGGCCGCCCCGTCTTCTGCTGCACGACGATCGCGCGAGTCCTGATCTCCGCACCGGCGACCACGTCACGGATCCGGATCTTGACCAGATCGCAGCCGCGAAGCTTGCTGTCGATGGCCAGATCGAACAACGCTCGGTCACGAATGCGTCGTTCGCGATCGAGGAAAAATCGAATTGCCCAGATCTGTTTCTGGGTGAGCGGACGCTTGGTGCCGACAAGCTTTCCGGCATTCCAAGCTGCACGCTCGCGGCTGGCATCGTCAAATTGAGAATGGCCCATGTGAGTTCTCCCTGGCCGTGATTGGCCAAGAGAGAAACGTCGAGGGCCCCTGCCGCGCAGGGGGCGCGCAAAGCGGCTGTTCGTAACGGCGTGCGGGTAAGGTCGTTCGGAGTGGGATTCGGCGCGCTGTGACCTGCTCCATACTTCATCGGGTTTCAGGCGCGCGAGCACAGACCGACACTTTTGGGGAGAACATCGGCAAAGACCGGCGATCTGGTTGCGGCGTCATAGAACCTGATCGCTGGCGGCGTCTGCGACGATTGAGTTGCTATGCAGTACAATTAGGAATTGTTTAAATTGGTTGTGGACCGAGGTGACTGCACGCGTTAGCATTCCTCTCGAACGTCGCTAGGGGGGACGGCTGTGGGGCAGACGCGCGCATACTTGCGCCTTCTTGGGGATGTGGCAATATTTGGGGGTGATGGGCAGCCTATTAACGCTCCAAGCCGTGCATATATTCTGATATTATACTTGTTTCAGAAGCGCGAAAATTCTGCATCTAGACAGGAGATCGCGAATTTCTTCTGGCCCGGGTCCGAGAGCGCATTAACGAACCTAAGGCAGCTCATCTCGTTGATAAAATCGTCTTTGGGCGAAATCGACCTGATTTCGGCCACAGCCACCACATTGACGGTTCATCTCGACGAAATGCAATGCGACTGGCTGCAGGTTCGTCGATTGACTGAGTCTCCGCTCGATATCGATACTGCGACCACCTTGCTCGACCTTTATAGCGATGGCCTGCAGATCAAACCTCGCATGATGCCGGACGAGGTGACGAGTTGGCTCGCCATCCAGTCGCAATCTCTCCAGGAAACGGTGGCGGCTGCCGTTGCCGACTGGCTGGATCACTTAACTCCCGAGATCAATCCGGACGTCGAAGCGATCGCAAACCGGCTAATCGGCATTGATCCACACCAGGAAGCGGCTTGGCGCGCTCTGCTGCGCCTTGCCCTTGATGCTGGTCAAGTCGCAAAGGCCACCACAATCTACGATCAGTGCTGCCGGGCCCTCGAAAGCCTTGGTGCAAAGCCCGACCAGGCAACGCGCGCACTTTTCGATCGGCCTCGGATAGTTCATGCCGTGCCGTCAACGCTTGAACGTGGCTTTCCGAAACAGAACAAATCGGCCTCGCTTCCACGCCTTGTCATTCTGCCACCGGAAGCCAGGACGCCGCTTGTCGAGATGCTTCTCGACGATGTCGTTATAAAGCTATGCACCTTAAAGTCCATTACACTAATAGCGCCGCACACGGCCTGGGGCATACAGGATAAATTGACCGGAAATATCGATATATTCACAGCCTATGATATAGATTACATCGCAGAAGCCGCGTCATTTCACTCCGACGGCCATAGGACGCTCACTATAAAGCTGTTCGAAGCCAGAGGCCGAGCGATCCTATGGGCCGGAGCCTTTCAAACTGCACCCAATGATTTGCAGCGCAGTTACCAGGAGATATCCGCAAGCCTGTCCCAGATACTCGCAGAGGTAATCGAGAACGCCGAAATAGACCGGCAGAAAAGCGCTCCTGGTGCCTATTATTATCATCTGGTAGGTCAGAGACATCTGCGAAAGCTCAACCTACCTGACGTCCGCCGAGCCGCAAAGGCGTTCCGCCAGTCCCGCGCATCCGAGCCGGAATTTGCCCCCGCCTACAGCGGCGCGGCGCGTGCGCATCATCGTGAGTGGCTCCTGCTTGGCAGAACAGAAACGGCGCTCCTCGAACAAGCTCGGGAGGCCGGTGAAGTGGCGGTGCGGCTCGATCCTAACGACGCCAGAGGCTACCGGGAGCTTGGTGTGTGTAGCCTCT
The DNA here is from genome assembly GCA_023442215.1 of Pseudomonadota bacterium. Classification (GTDB taxonomy): domain Bacteria; phylum Pseudomonadota; class Alphaproteobacteria; order Rhizobiales; family Segnochrobactraceae; genus Pseudoxanthobacter. The sequence goes on along the minus strand of JAEZMP010000036.1, from coordinate 6,083 downwards.
ATATGCGCCATCATGACGATAGCCTGGAATATTATCGACAGGCGACGCTGCTCAGTCCCTCCTACGCCGATCTGTTAGCGGACTATGCCGACGCTTTGGCTCATTCCGGCCGCCCCGAGGATGGCATAGAGACGATCAATCGCGCGCTCGCGTTGAACCCTCTCCCACCTGAGCAATATTGGTGGGATCTTGCCGGTATGTACTACCAAACGGGGAAGTATCGAGACGCAATTGATGTCATCGGCAGAATGACAAACAATACTGCTGCCCTCCGTATTGCCGCTGCATCATATGCAATGATTGGCGACACCAATAGCGCGCATAATTGCGCTGCCGCGTTTCTCGAAGCCTATCCGGACTTCAGCGTCGAGAAATGGCTTTCACTCGTGCCAAATAAACGAGTTGAGGACACAAAACACTATGAAGCCGGCCTGCGATCCGCAGGCTTCAAAAGTTGAAGGAGACATTTTATGGCGGCTCGTTACTTCCTGATTAGCGAAACCGGAGACGGCGGTGCCTACCTCGTCGACGTGGAGCAAGGCACCGTGCAGCGGATCGAAGCCGATACCCTCGCTGCCGGCGCGGCCGTACCGGATTCCGATTTGTTGTCCGGTCTGACCGACCTGCGCCTCGATCGCAATTTCACGATCACTCGGGGCGTGAGCCTCGCCATCGCGGCCAGCAGCTTGGCTGGTGCCTCGTCTCACAGCCGACGCGAGGGTTCGGACGGTTGAGCCTCGCGCTCCTCAGAAATGCTCCGGACGCAGTCGAGAGGCTGCGTTCGGAACACGATGGTTGGGTCATAGGTGACCGCGCTCTTTCGGCATCGGCCATGGTCGCTCGCCTGCAATCTGTCCTGCCTGTGCTCGGCATCACCAGAGTTGGTCGCCTTACCGGTCTCGACCGGATCGGCATTCCCGTCTGGATGGCCTGCCGACCCAATGCAGCAAATTTGTCTGTTAGCCAGGGCAAGGCTACATCCGATGACGCTGCCGCGATTTCGGCGATCATGGAAAGCGTCGAACTTGCCATGGCCGAACGACCGCACCCGCGGTCGTTTCTCACCTCGCGCCTCAGCCTCGGAGTGCATGCTCTTAGGGACATTGCGAGCCGGCGATATCTCCGGATGCGGGCAGACGAGCCATCTGCAAGTTCCGAGCAACGTTGGGTGTGGGGATGGGACCTGCTAACGGCTACCCATGTTGCTGTTCCGGCTGAGATCGTCGAACTACGCGACATACCGACCACGACGTACTGGCAGACCAGCGACGGCTTGGCAGCAGGCGCCACGCTTACCGAAGCGGTCGTGCATGGCATCTGCGAGTTGATCGAACGGGATGCTGCGGGGCTCCATTCGTTCCGCACCCGAGCGGAGATGCTGTCGCGCGAGGTCGATCCGCGTTCCTGGGGCGTCATCGCTACCCTTGAGCGCCGTATAGCCAACGCGGGACTCCGTCTCCGCCTGTTCGACATCACCACCGATCTCGAAATCCCGGCTTACCTCGCCGTTCTGGTCCCAATGGACCGACATCGTCGGTTGACCTATCTCGACTTGCCCAGTGGATCGGGAGCTCATCCGAAAGCCGCGAAAGCCGCCGAGAGAGCCGTGCTCGAAGCTGTTCAGACTCGCCTCACGACTATCTCGGGGGCACGCGACGACATTTCACCGAATGACTATGATCGCCCTCTCCCGCCAGCGCTGGAATTCTATCTCGATGAGCACCCTCGTCCGCCAAACGCCCAGGCACCAACGGTCGTGCCCAGTTCGGCCCCAGCGATGCTAGGATGGCTGCTCGATCGCATCCGAGCTAGAGACGCGGGACCCGTCGTACTCGTCTCGCTCGAATCGGAAGACCTTGGCTTCACCACGGTCCGCATGCTCGCACCTGGCCTGGAACAGGACCCGGGTACTCGTAATCGCCGGCTGGGGCACCGGGCCATTGCTGCCATGTTGGGTGATCGATGAAAGTCGTGTTCGTCGGCCCCAGTCTGCCAGCGATCGGCGAGATATCGCTGCCCGCTGACATCGAAGTCAGAGGCCCCGCGGCGCAGGGTGATCTGCTGCGGGCAACGCTTGAAGGCGCGTGCGTAATCGGCCTTGTCGACGGCACCTTCGGGACCAACGGCTCCACATGGCACAAGGAAATTCTCCACGCGTTATCGCTCGGCGTGCGGGTTATCGGTGCAGCCAGCATGGGCGCTTTGCGGGCTGCGGAGTGCGCCACCTTCGGCATGATCGGCGTCGGAGAGATCTACGAGCGGTACGCCGCCGGCGAACTGACAGATGACGATGCAGTCGCTCTCATTCACGCGCCGGAGCGTCTTGGCTCCATTGCCCTCTCGGAGCCGCTCGTGAATGTGGACGCGACCTGCCGGGTACTCCTCGGGATGGCCCTGATCTCGGATCACGAGAACGCTGCGCTTCTTCAGGCCGCTCGCGGCCAGTTCTTTCAAGAGAGGACCTATGCGAGCGTCGCGAATGCCGCGGCCGGTATCGCGGTTGAGAGGAAACAGGAGTTGGAGCTGCTGCTTGTCTCCCACCAGCACAATGTGAAGCAAGCTGATGCCTTGGCGCTAATGGCGGCCGTGGTATCCGCGCCGGATGTCAGAGCGGCCGCACCATCCTGGACATTCGTCGAAACCACGGCGTTCAAGAGCATCTACGACCGGATCGCCGGGGCATCATAAATCTCCTTCAGGACGCAATGCAGGCTGCCGTTCTCGAACGCGAATGCCTGGGCCCCTGCAACCTCGGTCACTCTGTAACCGCGTTGCCTCCAGAGTGCGGCGTTGTGCCGTTCGCAGGGTTCAAGATAGGCGTATTGCCCTTCGGCATATTTCGGCAGCAGCACGCGGCGGTCGTCTGGGTCCTCAAAGACGACGCAGCAATTCTGCGACAATGCTCGCCACCGCCGGACGGCCACACGGGACAAGCGTCTGGCATGGAGTTCCCGCATCACGCCGGAGGCCCCGGGGAGGCCCCCTAGCCGTCGCTCGACCGCTGCACGCGACCAGAGACCACCTCCACTGTGCATCACAGGAACGATCGGCAGCGGATTGCGGAGCACCAAGAAAGCACCGGTTGCCTTCAACGACTGCGCGGACATATCGAGCGCATCTGCTATGCGGGGATCGACCTCTGGCAACATGTTGCCGACCTGGCGGCGTGCCAGCCGCACATCTCCCACAAATACCACCTGTCGGCCATCCTCAGACATTCCCGCGAGACTGGCGAACAGGTCGAGATGAAACAACGGCTGACGCAAGCCTGCGAAGCCCAGCATCTCTTCCACAATCGGGGTGCCATCAGACTCGACCAGGCGAACGTAAGGCCGAGGGAGAACCTCTTCGGAGCCAATCGATACGGCTCGCCGACCTCCGCGCTCAACGAAGGTGAGGAACTCGGACGTTAGCGGGGTGTCCACGCCAACAAGAACATGCTGAGATCCAATCAGTATGTTGCCGCCTTCGAAATCGAAGGCAGCCTTCATACAAGCGATCCCCAGCGCAGCAGCGACCCGATGGATGATGTCACGGTTGCCTGGACGACGCGCTATCGCTGGCAGCAGAAAAGCCGGCATTCCATCGTTTCGATGGACAGCCAATAACCCATCCTGCGCCCACACCGTGAAGTCGATGTCGTCCTCTACCGGCACGAACGTGGGCTTGCGGCCGACGATCTCCGGCCATTTCTCCGCAGCGCAAAGCGCAGCGTCATGGCCAGCTAATATCAAACGCCGACTTCGCGGAATCGCACTCAAAAGGTTGCGGATCGCTGCGGTTGGCCGCGGCCCGGCTTCGACGCCCAACATGCCACGCGGGAGCGTAACGAGCACCGTCGTCAGGCTGGAACCGGGGACTGTGGGTTCTTCATTCTCGGCCATCGTTGAATATCACGCCTATATCACGCCCGTGGTTTTCAATCGGTCGCGTCTAACGTGGGGATGGGGCCAAATGACTGACAAACATTCCGTTTCTCTGATGATCAGGTATGCCGTCGAGGAAGCCGAGGAAGCTGGATTGCTTTTTACAGCTTACTTGCTCAAGGTTGCAGCCGAAAGCGTCTCGGGGCCTCAGCAGAGGGCAGATCCGGTCGTTATGAGGCCCAGTGACTCCGCCGCGGATGTGGATTTCACGCACTGAGTACATGCGATAGCATGTATTTTCGGGTACGATACAACTTCAAATTTGGATCGTACAGAAGAGTAGCGTATGCTCGGAGACAACCGCCGTATAGGAAAAGTATTCGGGCGAAATCTTCAGATTCTCAGGACAATTCGCGGAATATCCATCGCTGAGATGGCGGCATTGATGGATGTTCCGCGATCATTTATAGATTCTGTTGAGAACGGGATAACGGATATTGATCTTGGTATGATCGAGCGTCTTTCTCAAATTATAGGCGTTGAATTTACCGCGTTATTCATCGATTATGAAGAAATATTTCATATAAAACACCACAAATATAATGATATTAGCGCTGACGACCTGAATATAGATGTCGAGATTTCGAGAATTTTGTTCAACATCAAAGATCAATCTATTAAATTATACATTCTTGGGCTTCTGCGCGAGATCACCCGTCATCGCGGCCCCTGATGCCGTCGTGCACCGCAACAATTTAAGATTGCATGTCCGGTTGTGTCGGGATACCGTGAGGTCCGTCACTGGCCCCCCCAACAATTCTATGCCAGTGATCGCCTCACTCCTGGTAACGCGGGGGTGAGGCGACTCTCTTGGGTTCCGACCCCAGAACACACCGAGAATACAGCATGCCGGTGACTGGTCCGATGGGCAGAACGACGCGAAACGGTCGCGCTTGGCTGATCGGGGGCTAGTGCGGTTGTGGAATTTCGCGCGGGAGCCAAAGGCGTTCGAACTTCAACTGCCGCTGGAGGCGCATGTGTATCCCATGGCTGCCAGCTAACAGGCGAGTTTCTTATAGAAGGGGCCGGAAGCGGACTGGCCGCTCCTGTCGCACGGATAGCAGAAGCGGCATCATACGTTCGAACAGCAACAGCGGCGACAGTCCCCGACACGTCGAGGTGCGTTAGGTCAGATCTCAGTACACCTCTCCATATTTGGCGTATTTTCAAATTCGACACCGAGACATCTGTGCTTCTGTTCGATCGTGCTGTGCCCAAGTAGGAAGCGGATCGCTCGAATATTTCTTTTCGCTTTGTCGATTAGCCATCGGCCACGGCAGGAACGCGCACGTTCCCGTTGCGCCATCGAAGTGCGTAATGCCTTTGCTGGAGCGCTCGTTACGAAACGTTGACCACGACCTTCCCCTTGGCACGCCCCGTCTCGACATAGGCCAAGGCTTCCGCCGTCTGCGCAAAGGGGAACACCTTGTCGACGACCGGATGGATAACGCCGGAGTCGACCAGCTTGGAGATTTCGCCCAGTTGCCGTCCTTCCGCGCGCATGAACAGGAAGGAATAGTCGATGCCACGGCTCTTTGACTTTCTGACAATACCTTGGCTCAGTATCCGCATCACAAAGCGCAGGAACAAGTTCAGCCGCAAGGATTTGGCAAAGGGAACATCCGGCGGACCGGAGATGGAGATCAGCTTGCCACCCGGCTTCAGCACGTTCAGAGATTTTGCCAGCGTCTTGGCATCCTGGCTGTTGAGCACCAGGTCACAGCCGGACAACACCTGTTCGAAATCCTGCGTCTTATAATCGATCACCACATCCGCGCCGAGGCGTTTGACCAGCTCGGCATTCGCGGCACTTGTGGTGGTCGCCACAGTGGCGCCGAGATGCTTGGCCAGCTGGATGGCAAAGGTGCCGACACCGCCGGAACCGGCCTGAATGAACACCTTCTGGCCGGGCTTGACCTTGCCCACCTCGACCAGCGCCTGCCAGGCGGTCAGTCCGACCAGCGGGATCGACGCCGCCTGCTCCATGGAGAGGCTCCTCGGCTTCAGCGCGAGGTCGGCGGCATCAACCGCGATCAATTCCGCAAAAGTGCCGGCCCGGCCGTCGCGCGGGCGGGCGTAAACCTCATCACCGGCCTTGAACTGCCGTACATTGGCGCCGGCGCGAATGACCGTCCCGGCCAGGTCGTGGCCGAGAAT
>JAEZMP010000023.1 GCA_023442215.1 Pseudomonadota bacterium | reverse complement strand
GGCCTGCAACCGCGGCGCCGCACCTGTGGCGCTCCGTGCAACAGGTGTGGCAAGGCCGCGCCGCACTTCCGTCAGTTGCGCCTGTTCGGCGGCACGATGCCGAAGCGGCGCATCTGGCGGTGAATCGTGGTGCGGTCGACATTTAGAGCGCGCGCGGCCGCCGAGACGTTCCAGTGATTGGTCCGCAGCACGGCCTGCAACTGCTGCGCCGGGTCGCCGTCGCGGGCCGCCACCGAGAAGGGGTGCACGTCCGGCCGCGTGGGCGCTGCCGGCGGGCCGGGCTGAAGCCAGCCGTCGGCATTCGCGGCCATGGCGATGTGCTCGGGCAGGTCGCCGAGATCAATGACGGGTCCGCCGGCGACGGCGCAGGCATAGTCGAGCGCGTTGACGAGCTCGCGGATGTTACCCGGCCAGGCATAGGCCTTCAGGGCATTCAGCGCTGTCTGCGACAGCGGCTTTGGCGGCTCCCGGCCGCCTTCGCCCGCACTGCTCGCCGCGAGCAGCCGTCCGATCAGCCATTCGAGATCGGCGCGCTGGCGCAGGGGCGGCAGGGTCAGCACCGCGCCGTTGAGGCGGAAATAAAGGTCGTCGCGGAAGCGGCCGGCCTTCACTTCTTCCACCAGGTCGCGGTGGGTGGCGGCGATCACGCGGATATTGACCGGCACCGGCCGCGTCCGGCCGACCGGCAGCACCTCGCGTTCGGCGAGCACACGCAGCAGCCGCGTCTGCGAGGCGAGCGGCATGTCACCGATCTCGTCGAGGAACAGGGTGCCGCCATCGGCCTCCAGCACGAGCCCGCGCCGCCCCTTCGCGGAGGCTCCGGTGAAGGCGCCAGGTTCATAGCCGAACAGTTCGGCCTCGATCAGCGTGTCCGGCAAGGCCGCGCAGTTGACCGCGACGAACGGCTTTCCAGCGCGGGCGCCCGCGGCGTGCAGCGCCTTGGCGAGGTGCTCCTTGCCGGTGCCCGTCTCGCCGTGGATCAGCAGGCTCATCTGCGCGTTGACGAGCTTCGCGGCGCGGCCGACGACGTCGCGCATCGCCGCGTCGCCGCTGCAAAGGTCCCGAAGGGGTGGTGGCAGGCTCGGTAGCGCGGCGGCTTGCTTCGGAGCGGGCGGAGGAGGCGGCAATGCCTCGGCGAACAGCATGGTTCCGCTTGCGGCGAGCCTCACCACCCGTTCGGCCGTCGGCTGCGAATGGGTGAAGCGGGGCAGGTCGTCCGCGCTGAAATCGAACACCTCGTCGAGCCGCCGGCCGAGCGGAGAAGCATTCCGGCGCGCGGGCGGGCGTCCTTCCGGTCCGGCTACAGGCTCGCGGCCGATCAATTGCCGCACGCGGTTGTTGAAGCCGATGATGCGGCCGCCCGCATCGACCGCAAGCACATAGTCCGGGTCAATGTCGGCGAATTCCAGCGACGCCGAGAGCTTCAGGATCCAGTCGCGGCGGAAGCGGTTGAGCAGATGGGCGATCTCGATCTTGTGGGCGAACGACTTCACCAGTTGCAGGGCGAGAAACTGGCTCTGCTTCGGCTCCGGCGACTTCAGCGCCGAAATGTCGAGCACGGCGGCGAGTTCCCCTGTCGGATCGAACACCGGTGCGGCGGTGCAGGTCAGGGGAATGTGCGTCGCGTCGAAGTGATCGGTCAGATGCACCGTCAGCGCCTCGCCGGTGGCGATGCAGGTGCCGACCGCGCAGGTGCCCATCTGCGGCTCGCTCCACATCGCGCCGAGATAGAGCCCCGCCTGCCGCAGCATGTTGTTGAAGGTGGGATCGCCGATGAAATCGACGGTCACGCCTTTGGCGTCCGTCAGAAGCAGCACGTAACCGAGGCCGGAGATCTGGCGGTAGAGCATCTCCAGCCCGAAACGGGCTGTATGCAGGAAGTCATCGAGCGCGTCGCGATGCTCGCGCAGCCGGCCTTCCGTCAGGATCCTCGCCTCGCGCAGCACCTCCGGGTCGAGCTTGTGCTCGTCGACGCATCGGCGCCAGGAGGCGTGGATGATCGCGTCCCGTGCTGTCCGCTCGCCGATGGCGACGCGCACGAGTTCGTCGATGTGGGCGGCTTGCGCTTGCCTCACGGCCGTGCTCCTCCCGCCAGCGTTTGTCGCTGTTGTGTTTGACGGGGAGTGTCGCGCCGCGGCAAAGGATAATCAAGGGGACGCGGGTGAACGGGGCGCGGCACGCGCGGAGGTTTGAAGGGCCATGGTGCAACTTGCCGTCATCGAGCCCGGCCGTTGGTATGACGCCCGGCCGCAGGCCGACGGCATCACGCTGATCCACGAGCCCTGGATCAAGCCGTTCTATCGCTGCAACATGTGGCATGTCCGCGGGCGGGACCGCGACCTGCTGCTCGATACCGGCCTTGGCGCGGTGCCGCTGCGGCGCCACGTTGCGCTCCTGACCGGCCGGCCGATCCTGTGCGTGGCAAGCCACACCCACTTCGATCACATCGGCGCGCACCACGAGTTCGCCGACCGCTGCGTGCATTGCGCGGAAGCGGCGATCCTCGCCGATCCGCGGCCCGATTTGACGGTCGCCGATCGCTACGCCACCGACGACATGTTCGACGCCCTGCCGGAGGGCTGGGATACCGCACGCTACCGCGTGCCCGCCGCACCGGCCGGCCATCTGCTCCGGGACGGCGACGTGCTCGATCTCGGCGACAGGGCGTTCGAGGTCATTCATACGCCGGGGCACTCGCCCGGCGGGATCGCGCTCTGGGAAGCGAAGACGGCCACGCTGCTTGCCGGCGATATCGTCTATGACGGGCCGCTGATCGATGACGCCTATCACTCCAATCCGGAAGACTATGTCGCGTCGCTCGAACGGCTGTTGCGGCTTCCCGTCGAGACCGTTCATGGCGGCCATTTCCCGAGCTTCGGCCGGGCGCGTTTCGAAGCCATCGTCGGTGATTATCTGGCTGGCCGGCGCAAGGCCGGCTGCCATCTGGGTTGATCCTTTGCGGGGACACGACAAGGGTCCCCCGGCCCGGCTCGAGGCCCGGCCGGAGAAAGGGCGATCGCGCGTCACGCGGCGGCGAGATCGCTCACGAACCTCTCCACGACCTGACGCAGGTCGGTCGCCTGGTCCGACAGCCCGACGGAGAGGGAGAGCAACTGGGCGGATGCGGATCCGGTGAGTTCCGCGGCCTCGCCGACGCTGCCGATGTTGACGGTCACCTGCTGTGCGCCCACCGCTGCGTGCTGGCAGTTCTGCGCGATCTCCTGGGTCGCGGCGCCCTGCTGTTCGACCGCGCTCGCGATGGTGGAGGAGATCTGCTTGATATCGCCGACGACGCGGATGATCTCCGCCATCGACGAGACGGTGCCGCGGGTGGCGGTCTGGATCTCGGCGATCTTGGCGGCGATTTCCTCCGTCGCCCGGCCGGTCTGGCTCGCGAGCTGCTTCACTTCGGAGGCGACCACGGCGAAGCCCTTGCCGGCCTCGCCGGCGCGGGCGGATTCGATCGTGGCGTTGAGAGCGAGCAGGTTGGTCTGGTCGGCGATGCCCTTGATGAGCGAGATCACGTTGCCGATCGCCGTGGCGACCTGGGAAAGCTCGGCGATCCTTTGGTTGGAGGCGGCTGCCTCCCGGAACGCGAGGTCCGCGACGCCGGCCGCGTGACTGACCTGCTGCGTGATTTCGTGGACCGAGGTCGCGAGTTCCTCAGAGGCGGACGCAACCGTCTGCACGCTGCTCGCCGCCTGCTCGGTGGCGGCCGCGACCGCCTGGGCCTGCCGAGAGGTCTGTTCGGCGGTGGCGGACAGGTCCCGCGCGGATCCCGCCACGTCGTTGGACGACTGGGCGAAGCTCGCCGACAGGTCCCGCATGCGGAAGACGAACGTCTCGGCCAGGCTCTCGCGCATTTTCAGTCGGTAGTTCTCCGCCTCTTCCCGCTTCGCCTGCTCCCGCCGGGCCTGCTCGCCGGCCTCAAGCTGCCCGCGCAGCATTTCGAGGGCGCGGGCGAGGGCACCGATCTCGTCCTTCCGCCGCACGGCCGCGGTGAGTTCGCTGTGTTCCAGATCGCCGCCCGCCATCGCCTCCATGTTGCGGATGGCGGCGTTGATCGGGCGAACGATGTCGCGACGCACCAGCACGATCGCCAGTCCGATCACGGCGAGCGTCGCCACCGCGATCCCGCCCACGAGCATGACGGTCAGCGCGCGCACCCGGGCGGCGGCTTCGTCGCTCATGCGCACGGCATCGTTGAAGATGCCGTCGTCCAGGGTCACCGCTTCGGCGATGACCGCATCGACTGCCGGCCGGCACTCGCCGGCCATCCGGGCCGATGCCGCGCCGCTGTCGTTCTGCCGCGCGGCGCTCAGCACGCCGGAGCAGGACGTCTCCACGGCCGCCTTCAGCTTCCGGCCGACGTCCTCGATCCGCGACGCATAGGCAGGCGCGAGCCTGGCGGCCTCCGCGATGTGCTCGTAGGCGGACGCCATGTGCTTCTGCTGCTGGGCGAGGTCCTCGGACGTCTCGCCCTCCGTGTTCGATGCAATCGCGACATAGACGTCGTTCAGCGACACGATGACGGCGCGCATCGCGCGGGCCATTTCGAGCGTCGCCGGCTGCGGTCCGCGAATGATCTCGTTGTAACGAGCGTCGATCTCGGTCAGTTCGAATCTTGCATAGAGCCCCCCGCCGATGCTGACGATGCCGAGCGCGATCAGCAGGCAGGAGACTTTCCAGATCATCGGAAGATTGTTGTAAGACACAGGCACAGCCCCACATTCCAGTCCCTTCCGCGCGGCACCCCCCGCGCGGTCGGGTCAGAATAGGGACGGTTCCGCTCCCGGCGCTTTGCTTTGCCTCAGTTCGGGTTCGCCTTTGTGCCTAATTCCATTGTCTGATCCACCGCTCAGATCGGATCCCGTCTCAGCGGCATCGTCATGCAGTGGACGCTGCCGCCGCCGGCGGCGAACAGGTCGAGTTCGGGATCGAGCACCGTGATGCCCTCCGCCCGCAGCGCGGCATTGATGCGGGCACTGTGGCGTGGCGAGATCACCCGGTCGCCGCCGAGCGCGAGCAGGTTGCAGCTCATCGCCATCACCTCGCGATAGGTCGCCTCGACGATTCGGATGCCATGATCCTTGAGCCAGGCGGCGAAGTCGTCGCCGAGCACCTCGATGCAGGCGACCGCCAGCCCGTCGGCCGCCATGCAGAACAGCACGTCGAGATGGAGGAAGTGGTCCGGGAAGGCTTCGAGCCGGGTCTCCCACCCCTTGTCGGCGAACCAGCCGGCGAACTGCGCCGCGCCTGCCCGGTCGGTCCGCCCGCCGGAATGGCCGACGAGCAGCAGGCCGTCGCGGATGACATGGATGTCTCCGCCTTCGACGGTGCCGATGCTGCCGACGTTCCAGAACCCGGCCGCGCCGTGGAATTTCAGAATGGCGGCGTATTCGCCGCGCCGCTCGGGCAGGGCGAGTGTCGTCAGCACCGGTCCCCACGGCGTGGTCTGGCTCGAATCGCGCGTATAGACCTGATAGGGCAGGTGCGCTTCCGGCACGACATAGTGGCGGGTCACGCCCGCGGTATCGAGGGCGCCTTCAAGCTCGCGATATTGCGCGCTGAGGCGCGCCTGATCGATGCGGCGCACGCCGGCGAGCGTCTCGCGCGCAATCGAGTTGGTGGGAATCCACCGATAGTGCTCCGGCGCGCACAACAGCACGTCCCTGAGGACGCCGGTTTCCGATCCGACCGACCATTGCACGCTGGTCTCTCCCTGCTTCCCTTGCCGCCGTCGCTTCGAATCGGAAGGAACGAAGGGGCGTGCGTATCAGTCTGCCGTCCAGAACGACGGAGAGACAAGAGCGCCCGGGCCAAGACAGCTCCGCGGACCTCGCCCTTTGCTCAGGCGGCTCTGATGGTTGAGAGGAAGGCGGCGACCTCGTGTGAGAGGCGCTCGGACTGCCGGGAGAGTTCGCCGGCGGAGGCGAGCACCTCTGCGGCTGCGGCGCCGGATTCGTCGGCGGCGGTGGCGACGCCCTCGATATTGTGGGTGACCTGTCGGGTGCCGAGGGCGGCCTGCTGGACGTTGCCGGCGATCTCGGCGGTGGTGGCCATCTGCTC